>DATDBO010000032.1:0-15393 GCA_036524775.1 Solirubrobacterales bacterium | reverse complement strand
CGCGGTTGAGCACCTTTCGATCGCCCGCGTCCGCAACCTCGCCGATTGGCTGGAGGAGGCGAAAGCGGCGGGCTTCTGGATCTGGGGCGCCGATGCCGACGCAGACCAAGCGCCCTGGAACGCCGACCTCACCGGCCCTACCGTCCTGGTCTTGGGCGGTGAGGGCAAAGGCATCCGCGCCCGCGTAGCCTCGGCCTGCGACGGCCTCATCGCTCTACCCAGGCACGGCAAGCTCGACTCGCTCAACGTGTCAGCAGCTGCGACGGCGCTGCTCTTCGAGGCAATCCGCCAACGCTCGCTGTAGCTGGGGGAGGGTGGGGGTATCCCCCGCGGGAACATTGGAGCCCACCCCGGCAAGGACCCTTGAGGTTGGCCCCTATGCGGGTTCGCGCGGGGGATACCCCCACCCTCCCCGTC
Organism: Solirubrobacterales bacterium; assembly: GCA_036524775.1. GTDB lineage: Bacteria > Actinomycetota > Thermoleophilia > Solirubrobacterales > 70-9 > VRUE01. Next base: position 14,976 of record DATDBO010000032.1, on the reverse strand, counting down.
TACCACCTGCAACGGCGTTTGCAAGATTGGGGTTGACAGAACTCCGCAAGCAGGTCAGAATGCCGCGCCAACAAGGGTGAACCTCAGCTTGAGTCTGAGATTCAGCCAGTCCATACAGGGCGCCACAGGGGAGGTACCGGCGCCACGACCCTTCGTCTCAAAGGAGAAGGATCAGTGGCTCTATCGTCGCCTACGCAGGAATTGCGACTCCCCCATGGCCATTTCAACGGCTCCACGCGTCCCAGTTCTAACCCTCAAGCTGAGCTTGATGATCACTATCTAGTCGCCCTCGCCAAGGAGGGGCGGACCGATGCCTACGACACGATCGTCCGCCGCTACCGCGGCTTCGTCCGCCTCAAGGCCTCGTCGTACTTCCTGCTCGGCGGGGAGAGCGACGACCTGATCCAGGAAGGCCTGCTCGGCCTCTACAAGGCGATCCGCGACTACCGAAGCGATCGCGAGTCGAGCTTCCGCAGCTTCGCCGAGCTCTGCATCACCCGCCAGATCATCACCGCGGTGAAGACCGCGACCCGCAACAAGCACACGCCCCTCAACCAGTACGTCTCGTTCAGCCAGACCCCCGCCGCGGCGGGCGACTCGGAAACGACCCTGGACGAGATCCTGCCTGGGCCCAGTGTCGCCGACCCGGTCAACCAGGTGATCGCCGGCGAGGAGCTTGCCAGCCTCGTCTCCTGCCTCTCCGGCAGCTCCGGCGTCCTCTCCGACCTCGAGAGCCGCGTCCTCTCGCTCTACCTCGACGGTCACTCCTACGAGGCGACGGCGGAGCGGCTCGAGTGCGATACGAAGACGGTCGACAACGCCCTGCAACGGGTCAAGCGCAAGGTCGCCGCCCACCTCGACTCGCGCGAGGTTCTGGCCTAAAAGGGCCGCTAGGGCAGCAGCTGGTAGCGGAAGACGCTGGTCTCGCGCAGCAAGTCGGCGGGATCCAGGTTGGAGCCGCGCGAGTCGTAGGCGACGAAGCGGCCGTCGGCCGAGATCGACGGGTTGGCCGACGGCGCATTGGCGGGGCCCGCGGCGCCGCGCGAGACGAGGAAGACGCGTCCGCTGCGCATGTCGCGCACGAACACGTCCGGGATCGCACTGTTCTCGGCGGGGCCGAGGTTGCTCGCGTAGGACTCGAAGGCGACGTAGCGCCCATTGGCCGAGATCGACGCGTTCGAGGAGTCGCCGTTGCCGCCCGCGCCGCGCAGGCCCTTGGCGCGCGAGACCAGCTCGGTTCGGTTCGTCTTCAGGTCGCGCCGGAAGACGTCCTCGACGCTGCCCTTGTCGGCGCCGCTGAGGTTCTTCGCCTCGCTGGAGAAGACGACGTAGCGACCGTTGGCGGAGATCTCCGGCCGCACGCAGTCCTCGCCGGCAAGGTCGCCGCGACGACCGTCGGCTCGCGAGGCGTAGACCGTTCGGCCTTTCATGTCGCGCACTGCGACCTCCAGGGCGTGGCCGCGATCGAGGCGGGCGACCGAGAGGAAGGCGACCCAGCGCCCGTGGGCCGAGATCGAGGGCGCGTAGCCGCCGTCGAAGGGTGGGTTTGCACGAAAGCGCACCCATGCTGCCGCTAGCGTCGTGTGCCGGCGCAGGTTGCGCACGAAGATGCCGCCGAAGGCGCCACGACGCAGGTTCGTGGCGTTGGTCTGGAAGGCGACGTAGTTGCCGTCGGCCGAGATCGAGGGCAGGCTGGAGTCCTGGTTGGCGGCCTCGCCGCGGGGGCCGCTGCGGCGCGAGGCCAGCTCGACCCTGCCGTTGGTGCGGTCGTAGACGAAGATGTCGCGCACGGGGAAGGTGTCGCCCGCCGGCGTGGTCGAGTTGTCGCGGTCTTCGTTGCTGATCGCGGGGTTCTCCGAGGCGAAGGCGAGGAAGCGCCCGTCGGCTGAGATCGACGGGCTGCCGGCGCTGAAGTCAAGTCCCCGAGAGGAAGTGCCGCTGGGTACGTCGACCGGGACGATCGCGCCGCCGCTGATGTCGCGCAGGTAGACGCCGCTGCCGGTTTCGCCGGCGCTGCCGACGAAGGCGACGAAGCGCCCGTCGCGGGAGATCGCCGGGTTGATCTGCTCGGCCGGGAAGCCCGCACTCGTTTCGCCGTTCGGGCCTGAAACCAAAACGACGTCGCCAACCGAGCCGAGCGACGCCGCGGCCAAGGCGAGCGCCGAAGTCGCGACCGCGGCTGCAACGAGGCTTCGGCGCTTCAGCTTCATCGCGGTCGTGGTCCCCAGCTCGGCGCGCCGACGTAGCTGCCGTAGCCTTCTTCTTCGGTGCCGCCGTGGGCGAAGTCCTTCGCGAAGCCGCGCCCGTCGGCCCGCATCACCTCCACACTGCTGCTGTATCGACCGCTCTCGTGGAAGGCGATGTGCCTGCCGTCGGGGGACCAGGAGGGACTCGAGAAGCAGAAGGTCCTGAAGCAGCTGCCGTGGCTATTCGTCAGTTTGCGGACGCGTCTGCCGTCGATCCGGGCGATGAAGATGTTCGGCCCATGGTCGCGGTTGCTGACGAAGGCGACCCTGCGGCCGTCGGGTGAGACATCGGGCTCGTACTCCAGGCGCGTTCCGCCAATCAACAGTTGGATGCGGCTGCCGTCGGGCCTCATCGAGAAGATGTTGCTGCGGTCGGAGCGCGCGCTGCTTTGCCGGTCGCTGACGAAGACGATCCGCTTGCCGTTCGGGGTGAAGGTTGGGTCGGAGTCGTTGCCGGCGTCGTCGCTGATCTGGTGCGGCTCGCCGCCGGAGACCGCGACGCTGAAGATCTGGCTACCCCCGCGCCCCCCGATCTCTGCGCGGTCGAAGACCACCAGCCTGCCGTTCGGCGAGAAGGAGGGATTGGAGTCGGAGAAGTCGCCGCTGGTCAGCTGCCTGACGTTGCTGCCATCGCTCTCCATCACATAGATGTGCGGCTGACCCCTCGTCTCGCTCGGATCGCGGTTGCTCGCGAAGACGATCAGGCGCCCGTTTGGCGAGTAGGAAGGGCTGAAGTCGTCGTTGTCTTCGGTCAGTCGGCGGGAGCCGTCGTTCTTGCGCGGTCCGTGGGCGACGAGGCCGCCGGAGCTTTCGGTTTCGCTAGCCATCCCCTGCGCGTAGACGATCGGCCCGGGAGCTCCGGGAAAGGCCGCCTGAGCGGGGGCGGTCGCGATCGACGCGAGGCCGCAGATCGAGATCGTGAGCAGGCTCCTCCGCATGGCCGTACCCTAACGGCCGCCCAGCGGCCGATCTACCGATCGGCGGATGCCGGCAACGGCTCGACCTCGGTCGAGACGCTGGACTCGGCGAGAGCGGCGAGGAACGCCGCCGGATCGAACGCCTGGGCCGGCGCCAGCGCGCCGGCGCGGTCGTAGGCGGGATCGGCGCAGAGCGTCGCGCCGTGGGCGACGGCAGCCGCGGTGAGCCCGTAGACGTCGCCGCCGCGAACGGTGCCGCGACGGACGCCCGACCCGCCCCGTGCCTCGCAGCTGATCGTGAACCGGCACGCCCGGCGCGACTGCTCGTCCGGCCCAGCGGGCAGACGCCCGATCGCTGCGCCGGCAAGGCGGCGCAGCGGCGTGCGCATCGCCAGGCCGAGCAGGGGAGAGGAGGCGGCGGCGAGCGGCATCAGGCGGGGCGGGACGACCATCCCGTTGAGCAGCGTGCGGACCCGTGCGGTTTCGACGTGCCGGGGAACCGTGATCTGCTCGCCGGCGGGGTAGCGCAGCATCCGCTGCTCGCCGATCGGGTCGGGAAAGCGCCAGCGCCCGCCGTCGGCGCTGCGCGGCGCATCCCGCCATTCCCCGTCGGCCCAGACCACGTCTCCGCCCCGCATGATCTCCAGCCCCGAGAGCGCGGTCCCGTGCGTGGGCACGAACCCGTGTACGCAGTAGGCGACGACGATCTCCTCCAACGGCCCCATCCCCGCGGCGGTGAGCGCCGCGATCATGTCCCCGGGCGCGTAGTCGAACCCCATGCCGGAGACGAGCGCCGCGCCGGCGTCGGCGGCCCGCTCTCCGTAGCGGTCGAAGACCGTCCGCATGAATGGCTGCTCGCCGGTCGTGTCGAGGTAGTGGGTCCCGGTCTCCACGGCCGCCTCGACCAGCGGCTCCCCGTGGAGGGTGAAGGGCCCGGCGCAGGCGGCGACGACCGAGCACCCCTCCAGCATCTCCCGCAGCCCGGCCGGATCGTCCAGTGAGACCGCCGCGAACGGCACGCCGCCGAGCTCCTCCGAGAGTCGCTCCAGCTTGCCCCGATCTCGCCCCGAGATGAGGAAGTCGGCGCCCGCCCGCTGCAGCTCGCGAGCGATCAACCCGCCGGTGAACCCGGTGGCTCCGTAGACCGCGATCGGCATCGCCATCCGGGTACCGTAGCCGGCCCGTGGCCGATTCCCTGTCTCCGTCGAAGCGAAGCGCGCTGATGGCGCGGGTCAAGACCAAGGACACCGCTCCCGAGGTCGAGCTCCGCCGTGCCCTCTGGGCGGCCGGGATCCGCGGCTGGCGCCTGCACCCTCGCCGGGTCCCCGGGCGCCCCGACATCGCCTGGCTCGGCCGGCGGATCGCCGTCTTCGTCGACGGCGCCTTCTGGCACGGCCACCCCGACTACTACTGGGGCCAGTCGGGCAAGTTCTGGGACGAGAAGATCGACCGCAATCGCAGTCGAGACGAAAAGGTCACCCGCGAGCTGGTCGAGGCCGGCTGGACGGTGCTGCGAATCTGGGACTTCGAAGTCGAACGCTACGCCGCGAGCTGCGTCGAGCTGGTCCGCGCCGCGCTGGCGTCGAGCGCCTCCGCCAACGACTCCGCGATTCGCTGAGCCAAGAGCGGCGGCACCGCGTTGCCGATCTGGCGGGCGACGCTGGTCATCGCCTGGTCCTCGGGCAGGGCGAAGTCGTCGGGGAAGCTCATGCAGCGGGCCGCCTCGCGAACGGTGATTGGCCTGTGCGCCGAGGGATGCAGGTAGCGGCCTTTCTCGGGCTTGAAGAACTCGGTGCGGATCGTGTAGGCGGGCCGATCCCACCACAGCCGCCCGAAGACGTCGGTCGTGCCGGTCGGCTTCTCGCGCCAGCAGCGCGGCACCAGGTCTCCGAGCCCGGCGCGGTCGAGGTTGCGCTGCATCGCGAACCTGTTCCCTCCGTTTCGAGGGACGGCCTTGTAGCGGCGAATGCTCTCCGGGCGCGGGTTGCGGCGCCTGTGCCATGCCTTCCCGTTCGGCCGCAGGGGAAGCCCCTCCACCGCCTCGCCGAAGCTCACCCATCGCTCTTGCGGTCCCGTGGCCGAGACCGTCTCCGCGTGGGTCTGCTGCGGCCACGGAACGGCGCCGCAGCGAACGCCGATCACGATCGCGCGACGGCGGCGCTGGGGCACTCCGTAGTCGGCCGCGTTGAGGACCTTGCCCTCGACCCGGTAGGGGAGCCTCTTTTCGACGTGCTTCTTGAACTCCGCGTACTCGGCCGAGCGCAGCAGCTCGGGCACGTTCTCCATCACGAACGTCGCCGGGTCGATCTGTTCGAGCGCCCGCAGGTATTCCCGCCACAGGCCGCGCCGCTCGAAGCCGACCGCGTCGCGGTTGAGAGGCGAGAATCCCTGGCAGGGGGGCCCGCCGACGAGGACGTCCGCCGCCGGGAAGCTCGCCACGTCCTCGATCGGGACCTCGGCCACATGGTCGCCGAAGTTGAGGCGGTAGGTCCGCGCCGCGTCTGGGTCGGACTCGACCGCGAAGATCGAGCGGAAACGACGGCTGTCCTCGAATCCGCGGGTGAGGCCGCCGCAGCCGGCGAACAGGTCGATCAGGGTGTAGCGAGACACCGCGAGCACGATACGGCGCCGCGCGGCGGGAGCCGTCTGGCTGCAAGCCCTCTCCCGCCGGGAGACGATCCCATACCCTGCGGCGGGTGCCGGCGCTGCCCTTCGTCGCGAACCTCCTCGGCTGGACCGAACCGACCGCGCGCTCCCCGTCCAAGCCGAACATGGCGGATGCGGGCAGTCCGACCAGCAAGGCCATAGCCGGCGAGGTGCTCAACGTCCTCGGGATCACCCACGAAATCCCGCACGTCGGTCAAACCGCCGGGGTGCGATTGGAGGAGGAAGTAGAGAAGCACCTCTCGGAAGTGCTTCCGGGCACGATCGGGAAGGCGCCGGTGCGGGTCAGCCGGCGGCCGCCGATCACCGCGTTCTCCCAGTACGAGCACCTGGCGCAGCTGGAGCGATTGATCGAGGCAGACAAGACGATGACCCTGCGCGCCTCGATCGGGACCGACTACACGATCGAGCCGGACGTGACCGTCGGGCTCGAGCTCGGCAGGGCCGGGTCCCAGCACCTCCACGCGGCGGTCCCGTGCAAGTGGACGCTCCGTTCGGACCGGGCGCAGAACATTCGCCACGAGGCCGTGATCATGATCCGGCACCGCCGCGGGAGGCTCCCTCACATCACCCCGGTGACGGCCGAGCCGATGCCGACGAGGCTGGCCTCGCTGGCAAGGGGGACCGCGGAGGTGGACACCGTGTACCACGTCGCTCTCGACGAGCTGCGCGCGGCATGCGCAAGCGTAGGCAGCCGCAAGCAGGTCGAAGTCCTCGACGAGCTGGTTACCCACGACCGCCTTCGAGACCTCTCGACGCTGGGCTCGACGCTCTCGATCTGAGCGACGCTCAGGACGGCAGGTCCGCGAGGACGTACTCGAGCAGCTCGCGGCCGTGGTTGGAGGCGACGGACAGGTCGTCGGCGGTCACCCGGGCGCGGTGGAGGGATTGCATACGCAGCACGTCGCCGGTCGTCTGGGGGTTCGGGAAGATTCCGGCGTAGGAGACGCCGAGGCGCTCGAGGTCCTCGGCGAGCAGGGCGGTCGCCGGGTCCTCGAGGGGCAAGTCGAGATAGACGGCGTCGAGGCCCTTGCGGTGGAAGAGGTGCCGGCGCTCGGCTGCCACCGCCTCTTCGAGGTCGGCGCCGGGCCGCCGGGCCGTGATCACGGCCAGGTCGTGGTCCGCCTCGATCTCGACGTGCAGCTCGCTGCGCGCGGGGATCGCCACGTCGGCCGGCGGGTCGGCGAGCGTCCCGCGCAGCTCGCACAGCTCCAGCGTCCTGCCGATGATCTCGTGGTGGCGCCGCGGGGCGTAGACCGGGCGCTCGTGGCCGTCGTTCAGCTTGGTGTAGAAGAGCGCCGCCGATTGGCGGCGGGGGCGTCGGTCGGTCGCCGCGTCGTTGTCGACGCTCGCCGGGATCCAGCCGAGCAGGAAGCCGGTCTCGTGCGCGCCCAGCTCGAGGTTGGCGCGCTGGCTGTAGGGGTGAGCGGCGGTCGCCTCGCTGTACATCCCCGCCAGGCCGCGCTCCTTCGCCCACTCCATCAGGTGCCGCTTGGTCCTGGTGAAGAGGTGCTGTCCCCGCGCCGCCGGCATCGTCACCGCCTGGCCCGAGTGGCCGACCGCGTCGCCCGCCGCCGCCAGGCTCATCCCCTCGTGGCAGAGCAGCTCGCCCGAGGCCGACTCGGCGACCCACGAGACGTAGGTCCCGGCCGCGATCCGCGCCCCGACCTCGGCCGGGTCGTAGACCCACCGCACGTCGTAGGTCTCGCCATACGCCGCCCGAATCGCCTCGCTGAGGCGGTTGCCTTCGTCAGGGGCAAGGGCGCGGAAGGAGATTTTGGCGGCGGCACCTTGGGCGGTCATTGCCTCAGACAAATAGCGTCCAACGTGTTGTCTACATTACGAGCGTGTGCTCGTCTCTGCCCAAGCCCGATTTGACCGACCATCCCGTCGACGTCGGTCATCGCTCGGAGGGCGCGATCCTTGCCCAGCTTGTCAGGCGGGGTCATCGGATTCTCCTACCCTTCGGTGTGAACCAGCGGTATGACCTGGTGCTGGAATGCGATGGGCGGTTTCTCAAGGTCCAGTGCAAGACAGGTCGTCTCCGTGATGGCGCGGTCCGTTTCAGCGCCCAAAGCGTTCAGTCCAACACGGCCCGAACGCAGGTAAAGCATTACTTAGGCGAAGTTGATTTATTTGCTGTGTACTGTCCGGATAACGACCGGGTCTATGTAATTCCAGCCGAAGAGGTGCCACCGACCGGGATGTATCTTAGAGTTGAGCCAACTCGCAATATGCAGCGTAAACACGTACGCTGGGCAGAGGACTACGCCTTGCCCGCCTAGCTCAACTGGCAGAGCACGTTCCTTGTAAGAACGGTAGTCCCGGTTCAAATCCGGGGGCGGGCTCTCCTCAAGCGTCGCCGCTACGCCAAGAGCTCGAAGGCGCGGAGCGCGGCGGGTGTTGGCTCCAGCCTCTTGTCGCGGTCGCGAAACAGGCCGCACTCGGCGAGTCCGCGGATCGCTTGCGCCGCCGTCTCGACCTCTCTGTCGTCGTCTGGGTCGGTGACGATCCGCCGCGAGAGCTCGTCGGCCGTCAGGTGCCGGGGGTGCAGTTCGGCGGCGATTTCGAGGATCAGGCGTTCGATCACCCCCGCGTCGTAAATGGGCAGTGGCGGGCTGATGCCGGTGCTCATGTACCCGGTCGGTTCAAGCGGTAGAGGGGTTGCGTCGTCGGGTCGCCTGTTCCCTGCCCGTCGTTCTCCTCCACCGCGATACGGAGTTTGACCAGGCATCGAAGGTGATGTTCGATCCACAATCCCAGCTGCTTACCCTCGAACACGTACACGAGGTCGATCGCCGACAGCGGCCGATCTATCCACCGCATAGCTTCGATGATCTCCACTCGCACCGGATGGAGAACACGCGCCGCCGCCCCGTCCCAGTAGAAATCGTCGGCCTGCTCTTCGTCTCCCGGCATCGCGGGACGGAGGCTAGGTCCGTTGGGCCGTCCCGATCATTTCGTATCTCCGCTAGGAATCGGTGTTGCTTGCGCAATCCGTAGTCTGCATTGCGTGGACGGCGTGACGGAGCGGCACCGGACCTCCGGAGACTTTGGAAGTCCGGTGCGCCGCCGTCTTTATGGCTAATCAGCCGACCTTGAGGATGGACACGGTCGGCGCGGCCGGCTTCGTGGCTGCGATCTTCATTCCAATCACCCCCCTCCTGTGATTGCTAAAAATTTCCCGTTCAAATCTAGCTAAGGAAATGATTTGGGACTAGAGCGTTCCTGTCTGGAAATCGCCCTAGACGCGCGGCGCTCGGCGTAATCGAGAGCAGTCAGGGAAGGTCACAGTGGGCAGAGTCTGGGTCGGTACCAGGAAGCGAGTGGAACACCTGCGGCGGCTGGCCGTGGTCTTCGCTGTGCCCATTCGGTTGAAGATCGTCACCGAGCTCTACCAGCGGGAAATGAGCCCGAAGCAGTTCTACGAGGAGTTCGGCGGCGGCTCGGTTGCCCGTGTGGCCCAGCACTTTGAACGGCTCAGAAAGACTGGCTGGCTGCGTAACGTGCGAAACGAAGGACCGGGGGGTGCGCGCCGAGGCGCAACCGAGACGATCTATCGGGCGACCGACCTGGCTTTTTGCGACCGCGACACCTGGACCGTGCTGCCGTACTCGATCCGCGCTGCGTTCAGTTGGAATGCCTTCGAGGAGATTGCCGAACAGCTACGCAGGCCGATGGAAGCACTGACTTTCCAGGTCCGGCCCGGCAGCCATCTCACCGGCTCACGACTTTTGTTGGATCAGGTTGGCTACCTGCGTGTGGCCGAAACGATGGTGCATGAGTTCGCTTGGCAGTACGAGGAGCAGGAGGACGCCCAGCGCTGGGTGTTTCACACCGGGGAGGAGCTGTTTCGCGTCGGCACCTTGCTGTTGGCGTTCGAATCGCCGATCCATGACGAACAGCAAGTCGGGCCGGTGCTGGCTGGGGGCGAGGAACTGATGATCCCGTTTCCGGTGCGGGTGTCGAAAGTCTTTGAGGACGAGGTCTGCATGCAGATCATTGACGAGGCAAACCGTGGCGAGGCGAGTGTTCCGTTGTTCCACGCAAAGTTCGGCAAACGGTTTGACCTGGACAGGAACGCCATCCGTCGTCGGTTCAAAAAATTGGTGGATTTTGGTTGGCTGCGGATGGTGGGCTGCGAAACCGGGGGGAGACGCAGGGGAGCGGTCGAGAAGTTCTACCGGGCGACTGGACCAGCGTTCTATGACGAAGACAAACGGGGCCCGTGGGCGAACGTGCCGGACGCCCTCGCCAGCGCCGCCGATTGGAAGACCTTCGTGCAGCTCTCAAAATGGGCCAAGGATGCGGCGGCGACGGGCACTCTGAATCGCCGCGATGACTTGTGCTTGGCGTTGCCCATTCTTAGCCTGGATCAGCAGGGATGGGAGAACGTGATCGGGTCCCTGGGACAACTACTCGCCCTGATCCGCAAGGAGGAGGATCTGGTCCGAGCCCGCATGAGGAAATCCGGCGAGACGCCGATTGCCATGGTGGCCGCGCTCGGGGCGTTTGAAACGCCGATGCCGATCAAGGAGCCCTAATGTCCGAGATTGTTAGTGGGTGCGTGAAGTGAACTCGCTGCCCTGAACGCTTAGGGTCAAGGCTGGCTGGAAACTCTGCGGGAATCCTTGGGGATTCACTCCCATGATCGCCGAGGAGCAGTCGTTTCCGCTGCTGACGAAACGACGGGAGGGGCGGGTAGCTCAGCCACCGGGCTTGCCCTGCCCCTTCCGCTCAAGCGTCGCCGTTACCTAGGACGCGGGCCTTCTCGGCGGCGAGCTCCTCGTCGCTGAGGACGCCCTTCTCGTGCAGCTCGGCCAGGCGTTCGAGCCGGCGCAAGCGCCCCTCCTCCTCGTCGCCGTCCCCGCCGGGTCGACGCAGCTTCGAGGCCTGCTCTCCCACCCGCTCGCCGATGTTGGCGCTCTTCACCGCGCCGACGACGCGGTTCTTCGCACCGCCGAAGTAGTCGCCGACATCGGCGTCGGGGAATTCCTCGGCGGTCTGCTTGCGCAGCTCGTGGATGCCGAAGGCGACGAAGCCGGCGACGATCAGCGCGGTCAGGAAGGAGCGCAGGTTCTGCACCGACGCGGAGACGAACCAGAGGCAGACGAGGACCGCCAGGCCGGCGTAGACGTAGGCCGCGTAGTCGCGCAGGAAGGGCGCCGAGAAGCGGCGGGTGCCGCGCGCCGAGCCGGTCGGCGAGCCGAGCCACCCGGCGATGCCGAAGAGCACGCCGAAGACGATCACCGTCGTCGCGATGCTGACCATCAGCGAGGTGCCGATCGTCCAGGCCGATTCGGCGGCCGGCTTGACGCTTTCTTCCTTGACCAGCTGGTCGACGACGATCCCGCCGGCGACCTCGCGGGCGACGATCACGGCGAAGCCCGCGGCGACCAGGCCGACCCCGCAGAAGAGCACCGTCACCCAGCGCCCGTCGCGCGAGAGGTAGATCGCCACGCCGAAGCAGATCAGGGTCAGCAGGGTGAGCACCAGCGCCAGCCCTTTGATCCCCGCGGCGATGTCCTGCGCGGTCTTCAGCTCGTCCGAGCGCAGGATCGTCACCTGGGCCGCGTCGGGCGGCAGTTTGTCGGCCAGCTGGGCGCCGATCCCGACCTGGTCGGCGAGGTTGGTGACGAGGCCGCCGAGGTTGAGGGTGACCTCGCCTTCTTCCGTGGAGACCGCCTCTTTCTTGTCTTCCAGCACGGCCAGCAGCTGTTCGTGCGCTGCCCGGTTGGCGTCCTTCCAGAGGTCCTGCGCGGTGGCACTCTGCAGCACCTGTTCGGCACCGGTCCCGGCCACCTGGCGCAGCCCGCCGGAGGCCGGGCCGGCGAGTTCCTTCAGGTCGCCGGGCAGGACGTCCTCGAGTTCTTTTTCGACGTCGACGTTGTCGTAGAGCTGTTCGACCAGGTACTCGCCGACCGCCGCGCGGATCTTCTCGTCCTCGATCATCCGCCCGCTGGTCTGGACCCAGTCGTCGGTGTTGAGCGCCTGGCGCTCGGTCCAGATCGCGAAGACACTGAGGAAGGCGAGCACCGAGCCGAGCACCACGAGGCCCTTGACCGTTCGTCGACGTGCGCGGCTCATCACTCAGGGATGCTATACGTGACTACGGTGAAGCTGGAAGGGATCCACCACATCACGGCGATCACGGCCGACGCGCAGAAGAACGTCGACTTCTACGTGGGGGTGCTCGGCCTGCGCCTGGTCAAGAAGACGGTCAACCAGGACAACCCGACCGTCTACCACCTCTTCTTCGCCGACGAGAAGGGCAGCGCCGGCTCCGATTTGACCTTCTTCGAGTTCCCCGGCGTGCCCGACGGGCGGGCCGGCGCCGGCGACGTCCACCGCATCGTCTGGCGAGTCGGCTCGCACGCGGCGCTCGACTTCTGGGACGAGCGGCTCGGCGCCGCCGGCGTCGAGACCCAGCGGGCCGGCTCGAGCCTGCGCTTCTCTGACCCCGAGGGGCTCGACCACGAGCTGGCGGTGGTCGACGTGAGCGACGAGCCGCTCAGCGCCAACCACCCCGAGGTGCCCGCCGAGCTGGCGCTGCAGGGCTTTCACGCCGTCTGCGCCTATGCCTCGGCGCCCGAGGCGAGCAGCCGCCTGCTGGAGACGCTCGAGCTCGAGCGGGTGCAGGGAGGCTGGGAGGCGCGCGGCGAGCAGCGCGGCGGCCTCTACCTCTACGACGACCCGCCCGAGGAGCCCTCGCGCCAGGGCGCGGGCAGCGTCCACCACGTCGCCTGGGCGTCGACCGTCGAGAACCACGAGGCCTGGCGTGAGCGGGCGATCGCGGGCGGCGCCCAGCCGACCCCGCTGATCGATCGCTTCTACTTCCGCTCGATCTACTTCCGCGAGCCGAGCGGCGTGCTCTTCGAGATCGCCACGCTGGGCCCGGGCTTCACCGTCGACGAGCCGCTCGAGCACCTCGGCGAGAAGCTCTCGCTGCCGCCCGACTACGAGCACCTGCGGGCCGAGGTCGAACCGAACCTGAAGCCGATCGTCAACCCGCGCGCCGCCCAGCACCAGACCGGGTGAGCGGGGGCTTCGTCTGGAGGGACGCCGGGCGGGTCGTGGTGCTCCGCCGCGACGGCGTCGCCGACTCGCCGTACCTCCTGCGCGAGCAGGGCTTCGGCGAGTTCGAGTTGTTGACGACGCCGCGCGCCCTGCCCGGCGCGCCCGAGCTCGAGGCCGCGGCGCGAGCCGTGCACGCCGTTCCCGCCGGACAGGTCCCCGAGGCTGCCGCGGCGCTGCTGGAGCGAGCGCGGGCGCCACAGCTCGTCGCCCTCGGCGGCGGCCGCGTCATCGACACCGCCAAGGCGGTCGCCGCGGTTAGCGGCGCCCGCGTCGCGGCGATCCCGACGACGCTCTCCGGCGCCGAGATCACCGGCTTCCACCGCCTCCCGGCCGCGGCCGAGTCGCGCGTACGCGCGATGGTGCGCCCCGCCCTGGCGATTGCCGACCCGCAGGCGATGACCAGCCTGCCCGAGCCGGCGCTGCGCGCCGGCGCGATGAACAGCCTCGCCCACGGCGCCGACTCGCTCTACACGCCCTTGGCCAACCCGGTCTCGGAGATGACCGCGCTGCGCGGCGCCGCTTTGATCGCCGCCTCTCTGGACGAAGCACGGGATGCGCGCAACCGCGCCGCCCTCGCCGAGGGCTCGCTGCTCTGCGCTTACGCGATCGACTCCGCCGCCTTCGGCATCCACCACGTCATCTGCCAGACCCTGGTTCGCCTCTGTGGCACGCCCCACGCCGAGACCAACGCCGCGATCCTCCCCCGTGCGATGGCCTTCATGGTCCCCCGCGCCCCGGAGCAGCTCGCGGCCCTGGCCGAGGCGATCGGCACCGACCCCGATCGAATCGAACCTCGCATCCTCGAGCTGGGCGGCAACCCGGCCGGCCTCGGCGCGCTGGGCGCCGACCGCGAAGGGCTCGACCGGGCGGTCGAAGCGATGCTCCAGCGCCCCGAGCTGGCGTTCACGCCGGAGCCCCCGACGGGCGGCGAGCTGCGCGACCTGATCGAGCGCTCCTGGTAACCGCTCCGGCGGCTTCGTGTAGCGCTTTGCGTGACCCCCGAGCGCCTTCAGCGCTACCACGCATACACGCGCGCCCACAGCGTCAACTGGCCCCTCTACCTGTTGGCCAGGCTCGCCGTGACGCCGTTCCTCCTCGTCTACCTTCGCCTCGCCCGCACCGGCCGCGAGTACGGCCGCGTCGACGGCGGGCTGATCGTCGCCGCCAACCACCGCAGCTTCCTCGACCCCTTCGCGATCGGTGCGGCGCTGCCCTGGCGGCGGCCGATGAACTACGTCGCCAAGGTCGAGCTGTTCGAGCGCCGTTGGCAGGGCTGGCTGCTCTCGCGTCTTGGCGCCTTCCCGATCCGCCGCGGTGACTCCGACGAGGAGGCGATGCAGACCGCCCGCCTGGCGATCGAACGCGGCGGCACCGTCTGCATCTTTCCCGAGGGGACCCGGATCCGCCGCGGCACCCTCGCCGACCCCAAGCGCGGCGTAGGCAGGCTGGCGCTGCAGACCGGCGCCCCGGTCGTGCCGACCGCCGTCTTCGGCAGCGAGCACGTGCGCCGCGGTTGGCGCCTGCGGCCGCGCCAGGTGCGCGTGCGGCTCGGCAAGGCGATGACCTTCCCCACGGTCGACGAGCCTTCGCCGCCGTTGGCCGAGTCGGTGACGGCGCGGATCTGGCCGAACGTGCTCCTGCAGTGGGAAGAGATGGGCGGCCTGCCGCCGATGCGCCGCGCCGCCGTGATCGGCGCCGGCAGCTGGGGCACCGCGGTCGCCGTCCTGCTCGCCCGCGGTGGGCTCGAGGTGCAGCTCGGCGCCCGCACCGTCGAGCAGGCGAATGAGCTGCTCGCGGCGGGCGAGAACAGCCGCTACCTGGAGGGCGTCGAGCTGCCCGCGTCGCTGCTCGTCCGTCCCGCCGCGGAGATCGAGCTGGCCGGGCTCGACCTGGTCTGCCTGGCGATCCCCTCGGGATCGCTGCCCCAGGCCGTCGGAGCGATCGCCGACCGGGTCAGCGACCGCTCCTCGGTCCTGCTGCTGACCAAGGGACTCGTCGGTCCGGTCGGCCGGCTGCCCGCCGAGTACGTCGGCGAACGGATCCGCGCCCGCGCCGTCGCCTCGCTGGGCGGG
>DATDBO010000031.1:0-8524 GCA_036524775.1 Solirubrobacterales bacterium | reverse complement strand
GTCGACGTGCGCGTCACGCGCGCCGACGTGCCTGACGCCAACGCCGAGGCGATCTTCCGCCGCATGGAATCGGAGCGCCAGCGCGAGGCGGCGCAGGAGCGCGCCGAGGGCTCGGAGATCTCGCAGCGCATCCGCGCCGAGGCCGATCGCCGTATCGCCGAGGCCGAGCGGCTCCAGCGCGAGGCCGAGGCTCGCCAGGCGCAGGCCGAGGCCGGCCAGACGACGCAGAGCATGGCCGCAGTCCCGCCACCTGCTCAGGCGGCGCCCGCGCCCAACCTGCAGACGGCAGAACACCAGCTGCAGCAGGAACGCGAAGCGCAGGAGCGCTCGCTCGCCGAGGCTCAGGAGCGGCTGCGCCAGATCGAGGAGCGCACCAAGGCGGCGGAAGCGCGCGCGGCCGAGGCGGAGCGCCTCGCGAAGCTGAAGACGCAAGAGGACGAGCGCCGGCAGCGCCTGCGTGAGATCGAGCAGAGCGTCGCCCAGGCGGAGGAGCGGGCGCGCGAGGCGGAGCGCCGCGCCGCGGAAGCCGAGCAGGCGGTGCTCGGCTCGGTGCAGGGCGGAGAGGGGATCTCGCCGAGTCCGGTGCCTCAGCCGCCGCCGTCGCCGACCCCGCAACCGTCGCCGACGCCACAGCCGCCCTCACCCGCGCCCCCGCCGCCGGCGCCCGAGCCACAGCCGGGCCCGCCGCCGACGCCCCCGCAGCCCGATCCACAGCCCGGCCCTCTATCCCCGCCCGGGTCGAACCCCCCGTCGGCCGCGCAACCCGGCGAGACGATCGAACTGAACAACGTCAGCTTCGAGCAGCTGCGCGGCCACGGGCTCTCGGTCACCCAGGCGACCCGCCTGCTCGCCCACCGCGAGCGGGTCGGGCGCTTCCAGTCGATCGACGAGCTCGACGAGATCCCCGGCCTGCCGCGCGAGTTCGCCGAAGACCTCAAGCGACGCTCACGCGTCTAAGGCTGCTCCGCTAGAGGCCGTAGGCCTCGATCAGCTTCAGCCAGATCTCGCTTCGAGTGGGGTATGCAGCAACGGCATGGCGGAGCTGCTCGAGAGGCACTTCGCCCACGATCGCGATCGTCGCCGCCTGGAGGAAGTCGGCGGTCTCGAAGCCGGTGAAGGTGGCGCCGACGATCGTCTCGTTCTCGCGATCGACGACGAGGCGGGAGGTCCCGCCGGTGCCCCGGCCGTAGAAACTCGCCCCGGCGGTGCCGTCGGTGGGGACGTCGATCGCGCGTGCGTCGATGCCGGCCTCTTCCGCCTGGGACAGGGTCTTGCCGACGGCGGCTACCTGCGGGTCGGTGAAGGTGACGCGGGGAGAGCCGGCGCCTTCGGCGATCGCCTCGGCGTCGCGGCCGAAGACGTTCTCGGCGGCGACCCAGGCCTGGTACTTGCCCATGTGGGTGAAGAGGGCGCGGCCGTTGACGTCGCCGACGGCGTAGAGCCACTCGCGGCCGCCGACCCGCAGCCGGTCGTCGGTCTCGAGGAAGCCGCGCTCGCCGGGCTCGACCCCGGCCGAATCGAGGCCGATGCTCCCGGTGCGGGGGACGCGCCCAACCGCGACGAGCAGCTCGGCGCCCTCCGCCCGGCCGCCGTCGTCCAGCTCGACCACGACGCCGACGCCGCCCGCAGCGACTAGCTTGGCGAGGACACCGGTGCGAACGTCGACCCCGTGGGAGTCGCGCAGCGACTCTGCCACCTGCTCGCCGGCGAAAGGCTCCTCGCGCGGCAGCAGGCGATCCTCTCCCTCGATCAGGGTGACCGAGGTCCCCAGCGTCGACCAGGCCTGCGCGAGCTCGGCGCCGACCGGGCCGCCGCCGAGGACGACCATGCTCTCCGGCACCCGCTTGGACGTGGTGGCGTCGCGGTTGTTCCAGGTGCGGACCGAGTCGAGGCCGTCGATCGGCGGCATCGCCGCGCCGCTGCCCGTGGCGACCACGATGGCCTTGCGGGCGGTCAGCGTGTCGTCGCCGCCGACGACGCGGCGCTCGCCGTCGAGGCGTCCCTCGCCGCGAAAGAGCTCGATCCCGCGTTCCTCCAGCCAGGGCAGCTGGCCGGAGTCGTCGAGGTCGTGGATCACCTCGTCGCGGCGGGCGAGGACCGCCGCGGGGTCGAGCTCACCGGTCACGGCGGCGCTCGCCCCGGGCACGCGGCGCGCCTCGGCCAACAGCTCTCCCGGACGCAACAGTGCCTTCGAGGGCATGCAGGCGTAGTAGGAGCACTCGCCGCCGACCAGCCGGCTCTCGACGATCGCCGTCGAGAGGCCGCCGTCGGCGAGGCGTCCGGCGCAGACCTCGCCCGGGGCGCCGGCGCCGATCACGATCGCGTCGAACTCACGCTCCACGGCGCTCAACGTACCCGACGCCGTACAATCCCAGCCACATAGCACGGGGGCGACAGGCTTCGATCTGGTCGGTCCGTGCGAACGGTCGCAGGTCGAGGTTGCCGGAGGCCTCGTTAAACACCGGCACCAACCAATACGTGCGGACCATGAGTTCGCCCTCGCTGCTTAGTTAGATCTAAGTGAGTGAGAGTCGGCCCTCACCCGCCCGCGGAGAGGGGCACCGGCTTCAATTTGCGGGCTTACCCGGGCGGATCGCCCCGTCCGCCAGGGGACATTTCAGAGGGCTTTGCCTCCCGCAGTGCCCGCCGGCGCGGACCCCGAGAGGCGAGATTCAAGCGCCGGCTAAACCTGTAGAAGCCTTCGCGCTACGACCAGAGACGTGGGTTCGAATCCCACCGCCTCCATCGCGTGACCCGACGGCCCGGCCGGACCGTTGGGATCTCCACCTCAGTGGTCAAGCCAGGCAAGGACCTCGGCCGCGTTGCGGTCGGGTGGGAAGACGGGGTAGAAGACCTTGACGATGCGGCCGGCTTCGGCGACGAAGGTGAGGCGCTTGTAGAGGGTCATGCCGGCCGCTTCGAAGGTAGGAAGGTTCAGCGTCGCGGCGAGCTTCAGCTCGGTGTCGCAGAGCAGCGGGAAGGGGATGTGCTCGCGTTTGGCGAACTCGCGCTGCTCCTCCGCGGGCTGGGCGCTGATGCCGACGACGGTTGCTTGCCTTGCGGTGAACTCGGCCACGGTGTCGCGAAAGGCGCAGCTCTGTGGGGTGCAGCCGCGTGCGCCCGGAATGTCGTCCCAGCCATCCGGCGACGGCTCCCCCGGGACCCCCGTGCGGGGGTAGACGTAGGCGACGAGTCGCTCATCGCCGAGACTTGAGGGGTCGAGTTCGCCCCCTTGGGCCGAGGGCAGCGGGACGCTCGGCAGCTCCGCCCCTTCCAAGTGGTCGGCTGCGCCGTCGTCCTCGGGCACCGGCAGGTCGGGCGGAAGGTTGGCGTAGTCGGCGCTCACGGAAGCATCCTCGCAGCGTCGCACCGGCGAATAGCTCGTAGGCTGGGAAGCATGGCTCGCTATGTCGCTTTCCTGCGGGGGATGAACCTTGGTGGGCGGCGGATCGCCAATGACGATCTGCGCTCGCACTTCGAGGCGCTCGGCTGCGAGGACGTGGCGACCTTTCGCGCCAGCGGCAACGTGATCTTCGCCCGGGATGGACGGCTCGCTGCTCTGACCTCTCGACTCGAAGAAGGCCTCGCCGAGGCGCTCGGCTACGAGGTGCCCGTCTTCCTCCGCTCGGCGAAGGAGCTGCTCGCGATCGCCGCGCGCGAGCTCTACTGGCTCCCGGCCGGAGGCATCTCGGAATCCGACCTGGACTGGCAGGCTATCGAGGCCGCCCTCGGACCGACCACGGTCAGGACCAAGGGCACGATCGACCAGATCGCCACCAAGCATTTGGTCTGAGGAATGTCTCAGCGACGATCGGGGTGAATGACGCGGCGCCTCAGCTCGACATATGCGGTGCCAGCGATCAGATTCGCGGGAATCAGGATGATGGGCGGTGCGGCAAAGACGAAAACGGCGATACCGACCAGCGAGGAGGTCACCGTTCCAACGATCAGGGCCCCGTGGGGCGACCGCAGAAACTTATTCATTACGTCCATCCCATGATCATAAGGGCTAGCGATGCCATCGGCATGCCAATCTCAAATCCGTTGCTGATCCCTTCATTGATGCTGTGGGCGACTGCGGATGGCGCCTCGTTCCGGGCAAGCGCACGGTATGCCTCGAGGCCGCTGAAGTAGGCCATGATGCCTCCCAGCACGGAGAATCCGGCAATCAACGCTTCGAGGAATTCCCGTGCAATGCCGGGGTCGATCGGGGTCACGCCGCCACGGTAGGCAACGCCGACGCGCGTATGGCGCGCGCAATGAAAAATGTTCGTCACGTATGGCAATCGCGACCGCTACCTCCATCGACGTCCACATGGGCGGCCAGCTGCTGTTTGCGGGCGTCTCCTTCAAGCTCGAGCCGCGCGAGCGGATGACGCTCTCGGGTCGCAACGGGGCCGGCAAGTCGACGCTGTTGCGACTGCTTGCGGGCGAGCTGAGCCCCGACGCCGGCAGCGTCGTCGTGCAGAAGGGCGCGCGGGTCGCCCTGCACGACCAGCGCCCGCCGCGCCTGACAGAGACCTCCCTGGGCGAGTACGTCTTCTCCGGCCGCGCCGAGATGCTGGCCACCGAGGCCGAGCTGGAGCGGCTCGAGGCGGCTATGGCGGCCGGCGACACCGGCGAGGAGGCGCTCGCCGGCTACGCGGCCGCCCAGCAGCGGCTCGAGCACGGCGGCGGCTACCGCTGGCGCGACGGCGTCCTCGCCGTCCTGCGCGGCCTCGGCTTCGACGGGGAGGAGGCCGAGCGGCCGCTCTCGACCTTCTCCGGTGGCGAGCTGACCCGCGCCTCGCTGGCCCGCGCGCTCGCGACCCGGCCAGACCTGCTGCTGCTCGACGAGCCGACCAACCACCTCGACATCCCCTCGCTGGAGTGGCTCGAGCGCTACCTGCGCGACCTCGACGCAGCGGTCGTCCTCGTCGCCCACGACCGCTGGTTCCTTGAGGCGGTAGGCACCTCGGTGCTGGAGCTGGAGGCGAAGCGGGCGCGCTTCTTCGCCGGCCCGTGGCACGCCTGGCGCAAGGAGCAGGCCGCGCGCGAGATCGCCCGCGGCAAGGCGATCGAGCGCCAGGAGGCCGAGATCGCCCGCATGGAGCGCTTCGTCGAGCGCTTCCGCTACAAGGCCACCAAGGCGCGCCAGGCGCAGTCGCGGCTGAAGCAGATCGAGAAGATCAAGCGCGACGGGGTCGAGGCCGAGCAGCGCGACCGCCGCAACCTGCGCTTCTCCTTCGTCAAGCCGGAGCGGCCGGGCCGAATCGTGCTCAAGCTCGTCGGGGCGAGGATCGAGGTCCCCGGCCGCATCCTGCTCGACGAGGCTGAGCTCGAGATCGAGCGCGGCGAGCACGTCGCCCTCGTCGGCCCCAACGGCGCCGGCAAGACGACCCTGATCGAGACCCTCGCAGGCCGGCGCGAGCCGGCGGCGGGCTCGGTTCGCAGCGGCCACAACGTCAAGGTCGGCTACCTCTCCCAGCACGCCGAGACCGCGGCGGGGGAGGGGACCGTGCTCGACGCCACGCAACGCGGGACCAGGCTGAGCGGGCAGAAGGCGCGCGACCTGCTCGGCGGATTCCTCTTCTCCGGCGCCGAGGTGGAGAAGCAGCTGCGCGACATATCCGGCGGCGAGCAGCGCCGCCTCTCGCTGGCGATCCTGGTCGCTTCCGGCGCCAACGTCCTGATCCTCGACGAGCCGACCAACCACCTCGACTTGGAGAGCCGCGAGGCGCTCGAGGACGCGCTCTCGGCCTTCGAGGGGGCGGTGATCCTCGTCTCCCACGACCGCGCCCTGCTGGAGGCCGTCGGTACCCGCACGATCGTTTGCGAGGACGGCGAGCTGCGCAGCCACCCGACCGGCTGGGCCGCCTACCAGCGCGAGCGCGACGAGCGCGAAGCAGCGGCCGAGACGGCGGCGCAGGCGGCAAAGCCCGAGCCCGCGAGCGCCGCGGGCCGCAACGCCGGCCGGGCGGCGAAGAAAGCGGCGCGCCGGGCGGGCCGTCTCGCCGAGCAGGTCGAGCAGGCCGAAGCCGAGCTGCGCGAGCTGGAGGAGGAGCTGTCGGACCCGGAAGCGTGGTCGAGCCCGGGCCGGGCCGAACGCGCCGAAGCCCGTCACGCCGCGGCGAAGCGGGCGGTCGTCGAGCTGGTCGAGCAGTGGGAGGAGGCCGAAGCCGAGGTGGAGGCCTCTAGCCCGGCGGGCGGTCCAGGCTGACCATCGTCCCCTTGCCCGGAGCGAGGGTGATGTTGCGGACCTTGACCTTTTCCGGCCGGGGGTCGGGAGCGCGCAGCTCGGCCCGCTCGACGAACTCGCGCAGCACCACCCTCATCTCGTATTCAGCGAAGGCGGAGCCGATGCAGCGGCGCACGCCGCCGCCGAAGGGGATCCAGGCATAGGTGTCGGTCTTGCCGTCGAGGAAGCGTTCCGGCCGGAACTCCTCCGGCTCCGGGAAGAGGTCCTCGCGGTAATGCAGGGCGGCGATCGCGGGGAGGACGAAGCAGCCGGCCGGCACCTCGTACTCCTCGATCCGCAACGGCGCGGTCAGCTTGCGGGCCACGTCGACGATCACCGGCCGCGCACGCAGCGTCTCCTTCACCGTCGCCTCGAGGTACTCGTCCTCGCCGGCGGCGAGCGAGTCGCGCAGGCGGCTCAGCACGCGCGGGTTGCGCAGCAGGCGCTCCATCGCCCAAGCGAGGCCGGTCGCGGTCGTCTCGTGGCCGGCGCCGAGGATCGTCACCAGCTCGTCGCGCAGCTCGGCGTCGCTCATCGGGCTGCCGTCCTCGTGCCGGGCCTGGAGCAGCAGCGAGAGCACGTCGTCGGGCGTCTCTCCCTCGCCGGAGTTCTCGGCGCGGCGCAGGGCGATCTCCTCGTAGACGAAGGCGTCGAGCGCCTCGCGCGCACGCAGGAATCGCCCCCAGGGGCTCCAGCGGCCGAGGTTGCGGCGCAGCGGCGGGAAGGCGGTGATCATGTTCACGCGCGCCGAGAACTCCTCGATCAGGCGCTCGAAGTGCGCCAGGCGCTCCTCGTCGTGGACGCCAAAGACGGCGCGCATGATCACCGCCAGCGTGATCCGCTGCGTGTGCGGGCGCAGGGCGAACGGCTCGCCGACCGGCCAGCTCTCCATCTCCTTCACCGTCACCTCGCGGATCAGCTCGCCGTAGCGCTGGATCCGCTCGCCGTGGAACGGCGGCAGGAGCAGCTTGCGCCGGCGCATGTGCGGCGCCTCGTCGAGGGTGAGGACCGAGTTCGGGCCGAGCGCCGGCTCGAGCACGGTCGCGTTGGCCTCGCCCGCGTGCAACTGCTCGGGCGAGCCGGTGAAGACCTGTTTGACCAGGGCCGGGTCGGCGACGTAGACCAACCGCTCGAAGAAGGGGAAGCGGACGGTGAAGACGTCGCCGTAGCGGCGCTGGAAGCGGATCAGGAAGCCGAGCGGGTCGAACGCGTAGAGGCCGGCCTGGGCGACCGCGGGCAGCCGCGTGCCGGGCGGGAAGCCGTTGGAGGCCGTGCGCGTCGCGGGGCGGGGGAGGGTCGCCTGCTCCATCTCCCCGACACACTACAAAACTGGCCGGCTAGCCAGTCCTAGAAGACGATGGTCCTGTCACCGTCCAACAGCACGCGGTCGTCGAGGTGCGCCCTGACCGCGCGGGCGAGGACGAGGCGCTCGACGTCGCGGCCGATCTGCATCAGGTCGTCGATCTCGTCGCGGTGGCTGACCCGGGTCACGTCCTGGTCGATGATCGGGCCGGCGTCGAGCTCCTCGGTGACGTAGTGGGCGGTGGCGCCGATCAGCTTGACGCCGCGCTCGTGGGCGCGGGCGTAGGGGTCGGCGCCGACGAACGCCGGCAGGAAGCTGTGGTGGATGTTTATCGCCGGCGCCTCCAGCCGGGCGAGGAAATCGGCGGAGAGAACCTGCATGTAGCGGGCGAGGACGAGCAGGTCGATCTCGCCCGCTAGCAGCTCCAAGATCCGCTCCTCGGCTGGCGCTCGATCGCCGGCCGCGACCGGCACGTGGTGGTAGGGGAGGCCCAGCGACTCGACCTGGCCGGCGTGGTCGGGGTGGTTGGAGACGACGGCGACGACCTCGGCGCCGAGCTCGCCGCTGCGGGAGCGCCAGAGCAGGTCGGAGAGGCAGTGGTCTTCGCGCGAGACCATGATCGCGACCCGCTTGCGCTCGTCCGACTCGGCGAAGCGGTGGTCCATCTGCAGCGGCCCGGCGATCTCTTCCTCGAAGCGGCGGTAGAGCGCGGACCGCTCCTCTGCGGGAGCGGGGTCGAAGGCCATCCGCATGAAGAAGCGCCCCTCGCGGCTCGAGTGCTGGTCGGCGTCGACGATGTTGCGCCCGGCGTCGGCGAGGAAGCCGCTGACGGCGGCGATCAGCCCTGGGCGGTCGGGGCAGGCGAGCAAGAGGCGCGAGGTGGATGGCTGGTTGTCGATACTCGGATGATTACCAGGGTCGGGTGTCCCCCTGGCGGAACCCGCGACGGAATCTCTGCGAGGGCCCAAGTCCGGGCGGGCTCACAAGTTCCTCCAGGGGGACAC
>DATDBO010000030.1:0-14994 GCA_036524775.1 Solirubrobacterales bacterium | reverse complement strand
ATTGTTGCGGCCTCAAGGGTTCTTGCCGGGGAGGGCTCTAAAGCTCCCGGAGGGGGGACACCCGGCTCTCTGCCTAGGATGCCCCGCCATGTCCTGGTGGGAAGCCATTCTCCTTGGCGCGGTGGAGGGGTTCACGGAGTTCCTGCCGATCTCGAGCACCGGGCACCTGACGATCCTCGAGCGGCTGTTCGGCTACTCCGTTGACGACCCCGACATCGTCGCCTTCACGGCGATCATTCAGGTGGGCGCTGTGGCCGCCACCCTGCTCTTCCTGCGCCACGACATCGTCAGGCTGCTCCGCGCCTGGGTACATGGCCTGCGAAACCCGACTGAGCGGGGGACCAGCGACTACCGCTTCGCCTGGGCCGTGCTTCTCGGCTCGCTGCCGATCGTCGTCGTCGGCCTTGCCTTCAAGGACGAGATCGAGACTACGTTGCGCAGCCTTTGGTTCGTCGGCTGGGCGCTGATCCTCTGGAGCGGCGTGATGTGGTTCGCCGACAGCCGCGCGACGCAGCGGCGCCACGAGTCCGACGTCACCTGGCGCGACACGCTGATCATCGGCATCGTCCAGTGCCTGGCGCTGGTGCCCGGCGTCTCCCGCTCCGGGGCGACGATGTCCGCCGGTCTGCTGCGCGAAATCGATCGAGTCGCCGTGACCCGGCTCTCGTTCTTCCTCTCGATCCCGGCGCTGACCGGCGCCGGGATCCTGCAGACGATCACCGAGTTCGACAACATCTCGACCGGAGTCGGCTGGGGGCCGACCATCGTCGCCACCCTGGTCAGCTTCGTCGTCGCGTTCCTTGCCGTCACCTGGCTGCTGCGCTACATCGCGCGTCACACCTACTCGGTCTTCATCGTCTACCGGGTCGGTCTCGGCGTGCTCGTCTTGGCGCTCGTCGCGAGCGGCGCCGTCGCGCCCGTTTGAGCCGCGGCGCTCCAGAAAGAGCAAGCGGCCCAGGGCAGGTGGGCCGCTTGCGACGAGAGAGGAGTCTCGTGAGGGCTCCATCTTGCCCCCGCCCCGGCAGCGGGAGGTGAACATTCGGAGAACGTAACCAGTTGGTCGGAGAACGTAACCAGTTGGTAGCACTTTGGTCACATCATTGACACGGGACGGCGCGACTCTCTGGCCCGAATGCGCGAAGTGCTCATGCCGCGTCCCTCGTGGCGGCCGATTGCCGCCCTGGCCGCCTGCCTGCCCCTGCTGACGGCGCCGGCGGTCGCCCGCGCGTTCGTCTCCGACGCGCAGCCGATCGACGGGCCGAGCGCCGACGCGATCGATGTCGCCGACGCGGCGATGTCCGAGGACGGGAGCGGCGGCGTCGTCTGGCTGCGGCGGGCCGACGGCCGATCCCACGTCTTCGCCGCGCAGTTCCGCAACGGGGCCTGGGGGCCGGCGCGGCGCGTCGACGTCGGCCAGGGCTTCGACTCGAGCTGGGCACGGATCGGCGCCGGCAACGGCGGCCGCCTCGTCGTCACCTGGGTGCAGGAGTTCGGGGTCGAAAGCGACCGCCTCTTCTCCGCTACGCTCGACCCGGGCGCCAACGGCTTCCAGTCGCCCGTGCCGATCGACTTCAACGTGGGTGAGGCGACCTCCACCTTCCCCGACCTGGCGATGGCGCGTGGCGGGCAGGCGTACATCGCCTATCGAGTCGTCACCGATACCAGTCCCGCCAATCCCCCCGGCTACGTCGGTGCCGACGTTCGCGTCGCCCGCTACACCGGTCGCCTCTGGTCGGTGTTGGGGACGCCCGTCGACCGCAGCATCGGCGCCCCCGTGCGGACCCCGACCGCGGAGAACTCGCCCAAGGTGGGGATCGACGTGCAGGGTGGCGGGGTCGTCGCCTGGCAAGAGCCCGACGACGAGTTCGTCGACCGAGTCTGGGCGCGGCGCCTGTTCGGCGCCAACGTCGGCATCCCGTTGCAGGTCAGCCCGTCCTCGTGGGAGGGCGCGCCGCTGCGCGGACCCGCCGACGCCTTCGCGCTCGACGTCGCCGGCTTCGGCCAAGCCGCCGTCGCCTTCCGCCAGCAGCCCGGTCAGGCGAGCAAGCTCGACGCGGCCCGGGCGATGGTCAACGAGACCCCCGACGTCTTCTCCGAGCTCTCCGGCAGCTTTGGCCAGGCCATCCTGGTCGACGGGGGCGCTCGCGGCGGACTTGGCGCGCCGAGCGTCGGCGTCGACCCGCGCGGCCTCTTCGTCAGCGGCTTCTCCGCGGGCCCGACTGCGCTGTTGGCCTCGGGGGACGACGTGTCGGCGGAGCCGGTCAAACGCCTCGACACGGGCGCGAGCTCAGTCGCCGGCGACCCCCTGGTCGACTTGGCCGATACGGGCGCCGCGGTTGCCGCCTGGCGCGAGCAGCGTGGCGGGGTGGGGCTCGTCGCGGTGCAGGAGCGCCGCGCCGACGGCGTGGTCGAGCCGACCGAGCTGAGCGCCCCCCGTGGCGGGGGTGTGGGCCGCATCGTCCTCGGCGGCTCCGGCCTGGGCGACGCGATCGTCGCCTGGGAGCAGGGCGACGGCACGAACACGCAGATCGCCGCGACGGTAATCGACGCCCCGCCCGACCCCTTCCTTGTCCTCCTGCCGGAAGGCTGGCAGCGCAAGCGAAAGGTTCGCATCGCCTGGGACCGCTCGCCGAACGCGATCGGCCGCGTCCGCTACTCGGTCAGCGTCGACGACGAGCCGGTGGTCGAGAACCGCAAACGCCTCAACGCCTACCTCACCGCGGACGACATCGACGACGGCCGCCACAGGATCCAGGTCTTTGCGATCGACTCCGCCGGTCAGGAGACGGGCAGCAGGATCGGTCCACTGCGGGTCGACCGGCACGGCCCGCGGGTGAAGCTGCGTCGTCGCGGCCGCCGTCTCACGGTGGTCGTCAGCGACGGGCCGCGCCGCGAAACCTCGGGTGTGCGACGGGGCTCGGTCAGGGTGGCCTTCGGCGATGGTGGTGGGGCAGGTGCATCCGCCTCCGCCTCTCGCGACAGCCTTGCCGCCGGCAGACGCAAGGGCGGCAGGCGAGGGAGGAAGAAACCCGTGACCGTTCGTGTCTCGCATACCTATTCGCACGGGGGTCGCTTCCTGTTGCGGGTGCGAGCGCTCGACAAGGCGGGGAACGTGACCCGACTGAAGCACGGGGTGAGAGTGGGGTGAGGCGCGTGACTGCGCTTGCCTGCTCGATTGCGGCGCTCGCCGCGGTCGCAACGCCCCCCGGCGCCCTGGCCGCCTGGGGCAACGGCGCCGACGACGTCGCCGGCGCCCAGCTCGTCTCGGCCGACTACAACCGGCTCGAGCAGGGAGACGACTCGACCGTCTTCGCGGCGATCTCGGCCGATGGCCGCTACGTCGCCTTCCAGACCCTCGCTCGAAACTTCTTCGCCGACGACGACCCTGACCCGCCGGGCAAATACCGCGCCGGGGGAATCTTCCGCTTCGACCTGCAGACGCGGGCACTGCAGAAAGTCGCCGACGGCGACCTCTTCGCCGAAGAAGGGGAAAACGAAAGCAACGAATTCCTCCGCCTCGGCGCCTCGAACCCGTCGATCAGCGCCGACGGCCGCTACGTCGCCTTCGCCACCGCCGAGCCGGGGCTCGTCGCGGCCGACACGAACGACAACGTCGACGTCTATGTGCGCGACATGGCGATTCCGATCGGCAGCCCCGGCGCCTTCGACCTCGTCTCCGCGCGCGACGGCGGCGACCTCCCGGCAAGCTACGGACCGCCGCCGTTCCCCTTTCCCGGCAGCGAACCGGGGGCCGAAGTCTCGCGCGGGGTGGCGATCAGCGCCGACGGCGGCAAGGTGGCGTTCCGCACCGAAGCGCCGTCCGATCTTCCCGCCGGCGGCAGCACCGACGTCCCGGCCGGACAGATCTTCTTGCGCGACCGGATGGCCGACACGACCACTCTGGTGACCGCCAAACGCGATCCCGGAACCGGCGCGATGACCGCCGAACCGGCCGGCGGCGCGCTCGGCGCGGCGCTCAGCGGAGACGGTACGACGGTTGCCTGGACCGGCGGTAACGCCACCGACCAGACCCGCTTCCTCGGCGGAGAGAACTCCGCCTCGATCTTCTTCTACTACCTGTGGCGGCGGGTGGGTGACGGCCCGAGCGCTCCGACCAGGCGGATCACCGGGCTTGCCGACCCCGACGATCCCGGCTGCCCGCCCGAAGCGACGACCAACTTCGACCAGACCTCGATCGGGCCCTGCTACGGGCCGCTCACCGATCAGGAGTCGAACCGCGCCGGGATCGTCGCCCAGCTCCCCGCGCTCAGCGGCGACGGTTACACGGTCGCCTTCCTCACGGGGGCCGGCCCGCGACCGCTGCCGTTCACCGGCTCGGGCCTCGATCTCTACGTCACCGAGATGAGGCCCGGGTTGACCCGCAAGGCCTCCACCGTGGAGCTGACCCGCGACACGGTGGGCAGCGATCCGGCCACGAGTCCGCCGATCGACAGCGTCGCGATCTCGGGTGGAGGGCGCTACCTGGGGCTGACCACTGCCCGCACCAGATTCGCGCTGCCCGCGCTGCAATTGCTGGGCGAACCGCGGTTGGTACCCGGCGTGCGTGAGCTGTACGTGGTGGACCTGCAGGCTCGTACCCTCGAGCGGGTAACTCACTCCTACTCAGCCGGTGACATAGCCGCCGACGTACAGAACGGAGTCACCATCTCCTCCGACGGGGCACATGTCGCCTTCACCTCCTTCGCGGGCGACCTCTTCTTCGGCGACGCCAACCAGAGCACGGACGCGTTCGTCGCGACGCGACGCCCCGATCCGCCTGGTGGGGCGGCGGGGGGCGGCCTCGGGGGCCAGGGCACGAGCACGATCGAAACGAGCAGGGGAGGGCCGCAGATCGGACTCCGGGTGCGGTCGGAGGAGGGGGGTGTGATCGTCCTCACGGTCTCCGTTCCTGACGCGGGGGGCGTCAAAGCCATCGGGGAGGCGCAGGCCGGCGATCCCCGCCGGCCCCGCACCCTGGCAACCGCCACCGGCCGGGCGCGTGGAGCCGGCCGCAGCAACGTGCGCCTGGTCCTGCGCCCGGTGCGCCGCTATCGGCCGGAGCTGCGGCAGCGGGGCGAGATCCGCGGCCGCGTCCAGGTCACCTTTGTGGCATCGCGCGGGGGCCGCCGAGCGAACGCTTCGCGGCCGGTTTCCTTCCTCCAGAAGGTATCCGGGCGACCCTCGGAGCGTGGTCGCAGGTGAACCGTTTGTCACGAGCTGGAAACGATTTGGTGACACAGCTGATAACAGCGTGTAACGCCGGAGTAGAAGTCCTGTGAAGTGGCTTGACAGAGCGATATGCGGCCGACAACCCTGGCGGCCGCAACGGTTCAGTCAATGAAAGGAATCACGCTCATGAGCCGCACCATCCGAGCCCCCCGGAGGGGTTTCAGCGCTGTCTTGGCAGGGGCGATCTCCCTGTCGCTTGCGGCGCTCGCGGTCTTTGGCCTGGCACCCCAGGCCAATGCTGCTTTCACGACGGGCAAATGCGCCGGTGCCGACATCGTCGGCCGCGGGGCCTCGTTCGCTCGCGATGCGCACAACGTGTTCATCAACAACTTCAAACCGATCTACTGCAAAGGCACGCCTAAACTCGCAGGGGTCACCTACGAAGCGCTGGGAAGCGGCGCCGGCCGTGCCTCGGTGAAGGTTCGCGAAGTGGGCGGTCCGAGGTTCGGAATGTCTGACGAGCCGCCGACCACGGCGGAAATCGGCGAGATGAACGCGGGCGGCACGATCACCGGCGGGGTATTCACCGCCGATTCCGATCCCAGCAACGACGGCAAAATCCACGTCATCCCGGCTGCTGTCGGCGCGGTAGCCCCACTGGTCAACTTCCCCAACGGATGCGACGTGACCAAACTGGACGTCGCCTCGCGGACGGCCGAAGAAAACCTCGACCTGGACGGCACCCCCGACGACGTGGTGCGAGTGCTCTTCACCAAGGCGGAGTTCGAGGCGATTTGGTCGCAGGGCACGTCAGGGGATCCGCTGGTCACCTGGCGGGACGTCTTCGGCGAGCTCGACGACACGGCAGCCTGCAAAATGCCGATCATCCGCGTCGTCCGCTTCGACGATTCCGGTACCTCGTTCGCGTTCAAGGACTACCTCAACACGATCGATCCGGGCGAGGGTTGGCTGACCACCTACGCGACGAGCGACACCACCAACAAAACGAAGATCTGGCCGGGCGCAGAACTCGGCGAAAGCGTCCAGTGCCCCGGCAAAGTCGCTCCGGGCAAACAGGAAGACGCCCTCGACCACCTGACCAGCGGTTGCGCGAACGGCAACGGCGAGTTGGTCAAAAAACTGGTCGAAGTCGACGGCTCCGTCGGCTATTCCGACATCTCGACCGCCCGCAGCAACAGCACGGGCAGCTTGGCGATCGAACCGGAGAAAAACGACAACGACACCTACTGGACCCAGATCCAGAACGGCGCGAACGATTTCGAAGAGCCGACCTCCAGCCCGATCGGCTTCCGCTCGGACGGCCCGAAGGGCGCCAACTGCCAGGACACCGAATTCGAAAACGTGCCTGTGAGCACCTTCGGCAACTGGGAAAAAGCGAGTGGCGTCAAATCGGAAACCGGCTACGGCATCTGCACGATGACCTACGGCCTGGTCTTCGACGACAACTCCGATGTCTGGGGTGGTAGCCCGGCCGAGGAGGCCAAGGCGCGCACCGTCAAGGACTACTGGGAAAACATCGTCACCGACCAGGCCCAGGCGGCTCTGTTCCCGAACGACTACGCGCCGCTGCCCGAAGGCATCCTGACCATCGCCCGCGCGGGCGTAGCCTCGGTCAACTGGGAAGGCGCTGCCGGCGGCGGCGGCGGTGGTGGCACCGGCGGTGGCAGCAGCGGCGGCGGCGGAGCCGTCGTTTTGTCGCCCCCGCCCAGCAACCTGTTCTCGCTGCCGAAAAAATCGATCTCGTCCCAAACCGGGCAGGCGACCGTGTCGGTCAAGGTCCCGGGGCCGGGCAAAGTCGAGCTGATCGGCACGGCGAACGTACCGTCGGGCAAAGCCAGCCGGGTCTACATGAAGAAGATCATGGTCGGCAAGGTCGTCCTCACGGCCGGCAAAGCCGGCACCTACAACCTGACCCTGAAGCCCAGCGGCGCCGCCAAGAAGCGGCTGCGCGAAAAGGGCAAGCTCCAGGTCAAGCTGCAGGTGACGTTCACCCCGACCGGCGGTACCGCGAAAACCACCAACAGCACGGTCACGCTGAAGCTCAAAAAAGGGAAATAGCACGCAGTAACAGCACTCCACACCCACACACGGCGCCCGGTCTCCTCGTGAGCCCGGGCGCCGTGGCGGTGTTGGGGACAACACGACAGACGAATAGAGAGGGCAGATGAGCGAGCAGGACGAGAAGAAGAGTGGACGCAGCAGAAAGGGTCGAATCCCCGTCCGCCCGCCGCAGGTGAGCGGACGCGACGCCGCTCGCGCCGTCGGCGAGCGGCTCGCCGCGATCGGGCGTTGGTTCGCCAAGGACCCGCTCAGCACGGCGCTGATCGTCGCTTCCCTCGTCCTCACCTTCCTCTTCTTCGACCTGCTCGGCCAGATCCAGCCGAGCACGCAGGGCGAGCGCATCCCGCTCAGCCGCGTCTCCAAGCTGGCAGACAAGAAAGAGATCTCCGAGGCGACCCTGCTCGACCAGGACGCCCGCGTCCTGCTCGAGACCAAGGAAGGACTGCTCCTCTACGCGGCCTACCCGGAGTCCGACGCGCAGACCTCGGCGATGGTGAGGGGGCTGACCGAAAGCGGCGCCGTCGTCGAAGTCGACCAGCAGTGGGACAAGCCGGCGAAGCAGATCGTCGTCCAGTTCCTGATCCCGATCCTGCTGCTCGTCTGCCTCTTCGTCCTCTTCACTCGGCTCGGCCAGGACGCCGGCGCCGGAGCCTTCGCCGGCTTCTCCAAGTTCACCGGCAAGGGGCGCAAGCGCAAGGCGGGGGCGCCGGGCCGCACGACGTTCGAGAACGTCGCCGGCGCCGGCGAAGCGGTGGCCGAGCTGCGTGAGATCCGCGACTACCTCGCCGACCCGGGCAAATACGCCAAAGTCGGCGCCCGCGCTCCCAAGGGGGTCCTCCTCGTCGGTCCGCCGGGGACCGGCAAGACGCTGCTCGCAAAGGCGACCGCGGGCGAGGCCGACGCCGCCTTCTTCTCCCTCTCGGGCTCGGACTTCGTCGAGTCGCTGGTCGGCGTCGGCGCCGCCCGCGTCCGCGACCTCTTCGCCAAGGCGCGCAAGATGGCGCCTGCGCTGATCTTCATCGACGAGCTCGACGCCGCCGGGCGCAAGCGCGGCGCCGGCGTCGGCCAGGGCAACGACGAGCGCGAGCAGACGCTCAACGCGCTGCTGGTCGAGATGGACGGCTTCGGCGGCGACGCCGGCATCGTCGTCCTCGCCGCCACCAACCGCCCCGACGTGCTCGACCCGGCGCTGCTGCGGCCCGGCCGCTTCGACCGCCAGGTCACCGTCGACGTCCCCGACGTCCACGGCAGGCTCGAGATCCTCGCCCTGCACTGCGGCAACCGGCCGCTCGCGCCCGGGACCTCGCTGGAGGAGATCGCCAAGCTGACCTCGGGCTTCAGCGGCGCCGAGCTGGCCAACGTGATCAACGAGGCGGCGCTTCTGACCGTGCGCGAAGGCAACGCCGAGATGGACCAGGAGACGCTCGAGGAGGCGATCGACCGGGTCGTCGCCGGACCCGCCCGCAAGAGCCACGCGCTGACCCGGGAGGAGAAGTGGGTGATCGCGATCCACGAGTCGGCGCACGCGGTCGTCACCAGCTCGATCGGGCAGACGGTCGCGGCCCAGAAGCTCTCGATCGTCGCCCGCGGGCGCCAGCTCGGCACCGCGGCGCACATGCTCACCGACCGCGACGCGGTGATCATGCAGGAGCCCGACATGCGGCGTCACCTGATCTCGATCGTCGCCGGCTACGCCGCCGAGAAGATGGAGTTCGGCGTCGTCTCCACCGGCGTCCACGACGACCTCCACGCCGCCACCGGGATGGCGCGCCAGATGGTCACCTCCTACGGCATGTCGGAGGCGCTCGGCCCGGTGACGATCGGCGAGAAGGCGGGCGAGGTCTTCCTCGGCGCTTCCCTGCAGGAGCTGGGCTCGGTCGGCCCGGCGACGCTGGAGCTGATCGACCGCGAGGTCGAGCGCATCGTCGGCGACTCGGTCGAGCGCGCCGAAGACGTCCTGCGCCGTAACTGGAACGCCGTCTATGAGATCGCCAACGCGCTGATCGACCAGGAGACCCTCTCCGGCGTCGCGCTGGAGGCGCTGCTCTCCCCGGTGCAGGCGACGCTGCTCGATTTCGGCGCGTCGCGGACGGACCAGCCGACGCAGGAGCTCGACCGCCAGCCCCAGGCGGAAGGTGAGTAGGCAGGCGACAGCGGCACTCGCGGCACTCGTAATCGTTGCCGTCCTGCTTCCGGGGCGAGCCGTCGCGGCCGAACCGATCTGGCGTCTCGAGCAGCCGCCGCCGCCCGCCGGCGTGCCGTTCAAGGTTCCCCTGGGAGCGCCGGGGGATCTCGAGTTCTGGGCGCCCAACCGCGGCCTGCTCACGGTCGAGGGCAACGACACGATTCCGCGCGGCCTCTACAGCTGGGACGGGCAGAGCTGGCACCCCCTCGCAACCGTCTGCGGCGGTCCCGGCGACACGGCGCGGATAGCCTGGGCGGGGCCGACCGAGTTCTGGGTGGTGAGCGAGCCGAGCCTGCCGCGACGCGGCTCGGGCCTCGCCCTCTGCCGCTTCAAGGACGGGCAGGTCGTCGGCTCGTGGAGCACCAGGCCCGAGGCTGCCGATCCCTTCCGCCAGATGATGTCGGCGACCTGCAACGGGCCGAGCGACTGCTGGTTCGGCGGCGTCGGCTCGCAGGACACCCTCGGCGAACGGATCGGCGCCTTCCACCTCCACTGGAACGGGAGCGACCTGTTCAGCGTCTACGGACCGCAGGGGCGTGGCGTCTCCGACATGCAATTCCACCAGGGGGCGCTCTTCGAGAGCACCCTGGTCGGCCGCTCGCCGGAGAACCGCACCGAACCCGTCGACCTCGCCGAACTCGAGCCCGTCCCGCGGCTGATCCACCGGATCGTCGGCACGACGTTCGCGAACGATCCCTTCGAGCCCGCCCCGCTCGAAGCGGGGCCCGACGACGGCACCGAGCTGTTGGCCCTCGACAGCGACGGCGCGGATCTCTGGGCGGTCGGCGGTGGGGCGGCCTCCGGTCCCTCCGCGCCGGTCGGCGGCACCGTGCCGCGGCCGCCGCTCGCGGCGCGCCTGGTGGGCGGCGCCTTCGAAGAGCTGGACCTGACCGGCGCTGAATTCGGCGCCGCGGACCGCTTCGGCGACGTCGCGGCGATCCCCGGCGCCGACGATGCCCTGGCGACCGTCGTCCCCTTCTCCGACCGCCGCAGCACCAACAGCAAAGCGACGGTTGCGCGGATCGACGCTGACGGGACGACGACCACGACCCGCCTGCCCGCCGCGGGCTCCGGACGGGGCAGCGCGGCACGGGTCGAGTGCCCGTCCCCGACCGAATGCTGGATGGTCACCTGGGCCGGCTGGCTCTTCCGCTACAGCGACGGAACGCCGCTCCCACGCGATACCGATCCCGCCTTCCAGGGGACGATCGAGTTCCGCCCCAACGAGTCGGCAGAACAGTTCGTCCCCGATCGCCTCCCGGTCGACGACTCGCAGCTCTTCGCACCGCCCCCCCTGCCGCTGGTCGAAGAAGCGCCGAAGGGCGGGAGGGTGAAGCGGCTGCCGCCGCTGCTGCGACGGGTCGAGTCCGACCTGCGCGGCCTGCGCCTGACGGTCAGCTTCACCCTGACCCGCCGCGCCCGGGTCACCCTGCTCGCCAAGCGCGGCGGTCGCACCGTCGCCCGCACCCCGCCAAAGGTCCTCGGTCCCGGCAGGCACAGCCTCAGCCTGCGGCTGAGCCGCGACCGCTATCCGACCCGGCTGGCGTTCAAGACGAAGGAGCTCAAGCGGAAGTGACCGATCGCGTGCGTCACCTCTGCGGCTTCGCATTGCTGCTCACCGCCGTTCTCATCCTCGCCTCGCCCGGCGCGGGCGGCGCGGTCAGCTCGAGCTCCGCCCCATTGCCGCTGCTCGGCGTCGCCGATCCGGAGACCGTTCTCCTCGGCGCCTCCCCGGGCGGCGATCCCGGCGAGGCATGGGCCTATCGCGAGCTTCCGCTCGCCGTCGGCGAAGTCAGGGTCGGTTCGCGCCGCCTCGACACCGCACCCCCGCCCGGCGGTGGGCCGGCCGACCCGCAGCTGGCCTTCGTCCGCCACACCGACGCAAACGGCTGGCAGGTATTCGACCTGCCGGTCGACGAGGTCGGGCAGCCATACCGGGGGCCGCTGCCGAACCCGCTCTCGGGACGGACCACGCACGACGGCGGCGGCGTCCTGGTCGGTCGCGACCTGGACCGCCCCAGCGGCCAACAGCTCGTCGTGCTCCTCCACGACCCCGGCAAAAACTGGCGCGCCCTCGCGGCTCCGCCGGTCGGCATCCCTCCGGCCGGCGTTCTGCGACCGGCTGAAGGAGGCGCGCCCGCCGAGGCCCTCGCCGAGGACCAGGGCGCCGGTGCCATCGCCGATGCGGCGTTCGACGAAGGCGGGCACACCGGGCTTCTCTTCGGGCCCAAGGGTCCCGAGGCGGTGGACGGAATCGTCCACTTCGACGGCGGCGAATGGAAGCGCGAGCCGATCGAGATCCCGGCCGGTTCCGAGACCCACTT
The DNA here is from genome assembly GCA_036524775.1 of Solirubrobacterales bacterium. Lineage (GTDB taxonomy): Bacteria > Actinomycetota > Thermoleophilia > Solirubrobacterales > 70-9 > VRUE01. The sequence continues at coordinate 3,234 of DATDBO010000030.1, read as the reverse complement.
CGAGATCCTGGCGATCGACGCAACCGGGCTCGGCAACGCCTGGGCGCTGGCCGAGCCCGTCGGGGGCCTGGAACGCTCGGTCGTGCTGCTGCAACGCACGTCGACGGCGGAAGGCCCGCTCTGGGTCGAGCGCCCTCTGGCGGGGTCGCCCTTCGCCGCATCCGACACGCCCGCCCAGGGAATCGCCGGCGTCGCGCCCGTTCCGGGGGCCTCGCAGCCGTTGACCGTCACCTCCGACGGGGTCTGGATCGATCTGACGGCGACGATCGACGGCGTGAGCCGCGACGTGACCCTCTTCTACGACATCGGCGACGCCGCCGCGACGGGCAGCTGGTGCGACGCCGAAAGAGAGTTCTGCGACGGGCCGTTGGGCGTCAAGCTCTCTCGCCAGGGCGGCTACCGCAGCTTCGCCTGGCCTGGCGGCGAGTTCGGCACTCGGATCGTCACCAACCCGCTCGATCCAGGGGGTTCCGAGGGCAGCAACCGCGGCACCTACCTGCGTTTCGACGGCACCGCCTTCGAGCGGATGCCGGGGGGCGGTGGCAACTTCCGCCGCAGCGGCGCCTTCGCCGGCATCGACAGCGGCTGGCTCGAGGGCCCGGTGGAGATCTCGCCGAAGACTGCGCCGGCACGGCTTCAGCCCTGGCCTCTGTCGGTCAGGGCGCCGCTTGCCGATGTGACCGGGGCGCCGGGCGCGCCGCCGGGCTCGCTCGATTCCGGCGCCCTCGCTGTCGGCATCGGCGGTGCGGTGGTTCGCTACCTCCCCGGTCGCGGCTGGAGGCGCGAGTTCCTGCTTTCCTCGAGCGGCAGCGTCAACAAGGCAACCCTGCGCGGTGTCGCCTGGCCGGAGCCACGAACCGCCTACGCGGTCGGCGACGTCGGCGCGATGTGGCAGTGGAACGCGGCCGACGAGCTCTGGGTGCAGGACCCCGGCATCCCGATCGGCTTCGAAGGCAACCTGATGGATGTCGCCTTCGAGCCGGGCAACCCCGATCGGGGCTACGCGGTCGGCAGGAACGGCGTCCTGCTCAGCTTCGGCAAGAGCTGGGACCCGACGCCGTTGCCGCCGGGGTTCGGGGGCGCCAACCTGACCTCGATCGCCTTCGCCGGCAGCCAGGCGATCGTCGCCGCCGGCGGCGACCTGCTGGTCAACGACGGCGGCGGTTGGCGGGTCGATTCCTCCGCGCACGCCTTGCTCGACCGCGTGCGCATCGGCAACCCCCAGCTCTTCGCCGTCGCCGGGCTCCCCGACGGGGGCGCGGTCGCCGCCGGTCGCGGCATCGTGATCGAGCGGGACGGTCCCGGCTCCCCCTGGCGCTTCTCCAACCAGCCGCTGCTCGGCGCGACCGCGGTCGCTGCGGCCGCGGTCCGCGACGACGGCTCGGTACGGGCGGTCGTCTCGGTGGTGCCGCGCCTCTCCTACCCGCCGGCCGACGACCTTCCCGAACCCGACCCCAACGTTCCCCCGCCGATCGTCCCGCCTTTCGCCCTTCCCGGCGACGGCTACCTGCTGCGCGAGACGGCGAGCGGCTGGCAGGACGAGCAACGGACCGCCTTCGCCCCCGCGGGGGACGACAGCCCGCTGAAGAGCGACCCGGTGCTCTCGCTGCTCCTCGACTCCTCCGGGAACGGCTGGGCGGTCGGCGGCTGGAGCGGCGACTCCGACTCGGCCGGGCGAGGCTCCTCAGCCCGCAACGGGGCCGGGAGGGCGTTGCGCGAACGGGTGCGCACTGCGGCGGTCTTCCGTTACGGCGCCGGCGCGGCGTCCCCGGCTGCGGCGGCGGCGCAACCCGTGCCGATGTCGGCCGGGCCGATCCGCCTCGCCGTCGCCGGCAATGCCGAGTGCGACTCGACCTGCGCCGAACTGCGACCGCAGGCGCTTGGTCCCGACCGCAGCCTGGTCGCAGCGGTGCGATCGGTGGCCGCGATGAGAGGGGGCAACGGCCCGCGTGCCCTGCTCTACACCGGCAACCGGGTGGGGACCGGCCTACAGCCCGCCGACGGGCCCCGCTTCGCCGAACTGCTCGGCGCGGCTCCCGGCCTGCCGGTCTTTCCGGCGTTGGGTTCCTCGGACGCATCGAACGGCATCGGCGCCGGCGTCTTCGAGTCGGCCTTCACCGGCTTCCCGGCACCGCTCGGTTCGGGTGCTCCCCCGGCGGGGATCTCCACGGCGGGAATTCCCGCCGCGCCGGCGGGGGCCGGCGCGCGCACCCACTACGCCTTCGACAGCAGCGGACTCGGGGGTCCGGTGCGCGTCGTCGTGATCGACAACTCGCTCGGCTCGCTGGCGGCGAGCGATCCGCATCAGAACCCGGTGGAGCAGCAGTTGCCGTGGCTTGAAGCGGTGCTCGTCGACGCCCGCGCCGAGGGCATCCCGGTCGTCGTCATGGGCAACCGCAGCCTCAACACCAGCTTCACGCCGAAGCTCAACGTCGCCGCGGACGGCGACCAGGTCGCGCGGGTCCTGGTCGACGGCGGCGCATCCGCCTACCTCTTCGACCGCCCTGAAGAGAACCGCTCGATGCGGATTCCGGTGGGGGCCTCGCGGACGATCCCCAGCTTCGGTACCGGCACTCTCGGCTACCGCTCGCAACTCACCGGCGTCGTCGGGCTCGAGAAGGCGGACTCGCTCTTCGGCGACAGCGGCATCCTGCTGCTCGAGATCGGCGACCCGGCGCCGGGGAGCAACGTCGCCCCGGTGGGCGTGCGACTGATCCCGCTGATCGAAGACCTCTCGCTGGAGGCGACCGACGGCACCCTGCTGCGCCGGTCGCGCCCGGCGCTCTTCCGCGGCCTCGGTCGCCGCCCGCGCGGCGGCGACCGCTGGGGACAGGCATCGGCTGGCAGCGGCAGCCCCGAACCCTCGGGCGGCGACCCTTACACCCTCTTCCCGCCCGAGCAGTGCCTCGTCGCCGGCTGCGCCGCGCGCATCGCCCCCGAGTACAGCTTCGTCTCCTCCGATCCCGACATCGCCGACTTCGTCAAGCAGGACCCGGCTTCGACCAACCTGCGCAAGCCCTTCCTCGACGCCGGCGACAAGGTCGTCACCGACAACAGCTCGGGGCTGCTCTGCCCGTTCAACGCCGGCACGACGACCGTCACCGTCAGCGCCGGCGGCTTCTCCTACTCCGAACAGGTGACCGTGCTCGGCGGCAGCGTGCAACGCCCCTGCGGCACCCGCCCGCTGCGCCCCGACCGCTTCAAGCGGGCGAGCGCGGTTGCGGCCCCGCCCGC
>DATDBO010000029.1:0-6537 GCA_036524775.1 Solirubrobacterales bacterium | reverse complement strand
AAGACGGCGGCATCGCCCAGCTCCTCCTCGATCCGCAGCAGCCTGTTGTACTTGGCCACCCGATCCGAGCGCGAGGGGGCGCCCGTCTTGATCTGGCCGGCGCCGGTGGCGACGGCGAGATCGGCGATCGTCGTGTCCTCGGTCTCGCCGGAGCGGTGGGAGATCACCGCCGTGTAGCCGGCCTCGCGAGCGGCGCGGATCGCTTCGAAGGTCTCGGTCAGGGTGCCGATCTGGTTGACCTTGACGAGGATCGAGTTGGCGACGCCGAGCTCGATCCCACGCCGCAGGCGCTCCGGGTTGGTGACGAAGAGGTCGTCGCCGACGAGCTGCGTGCGCTCCCCGAGCCGTTCGGTCAGCAGCTTCCAGCCGTCCCAGTCCTCCTCGTCCATGCCGTCCTCGATCGAGACCACCGGGTAGCGCGTGCAGATGTCGTCCCAGTAGGCCGCCATCTCCTCCGGGGAGAGCGAGCGGCCCTCGTGCTCGAGGCCGTAGACGCCGTTCTCGAAGAGCTCGCTGGTCGCCGGGTCGAGGGCGATGTGGACGTCGGCACCGGGCTCGTAGCCGGCCGCCTCGACCCCGTCCAGGACCGCCCGCAGCGCCGCCTCGTTGGACTCCAGGTTCGGCGCGAAGCCGCCCTCGTCGCCGACCGCGGTCGAGAGCCCCTTGGCGGCGAGGCTCTTCTTCAGCGCGTGGAAGACCTCGGTGCCGACTCGCAGGCACTCGGAAAAGCTCGACGCCCCCGCCGGCACGACCATGAACTCCTGGAAGTCGACCGAGTTGTCGGCGTGGGCGCCGCCGTTGAGCACGTTCATCATCGGCACCGGCAGGAGGCTCGGCTCGCCCGCCCCGTAGAGCTCCGCCAGGTAGCGGTAGAGCGGCTGCCCGGAATCGGCCGCCGAAGCCTTGGCCGCCGCCAGCGAGACGCCGAGGATCGCGTTGGCGCCCAACCGACCCTTGTTGGGCGTGCCGTCGAGCTCGATCATCGTCTCGTCGAGGGCACCCTGCTCGGCGGCACGAGCGCCCGCGAGCGCCGCGGCGATCTCGCCGTTGACGTTCTCGACCGCGCGTGAGACGCCCTTGCCGAGCCACGCCTCCCCCCCGTCGCGGAGCTCGACCGCCTCGAACTCGCCGGTCGAGGCGCCCGAGGGGACCGCGGCCAAACCGCTCGCCCCCGAGTCGAGCCTCACCTCGACCTCGACCGTCGGGTTGCCGCGCGAGTCGAGGATCTGGCGCGCGTGAATGGATGCGATGGCGCTCACGGGCGCGCGAGTCTACCGACGGCCGGGGCGGTCCTGGGCCGAGAACCCAGGCTTATTCGGAGGGCGCTTCTTCGGGCGCCGTTTCCGGCGGCGGGACGCCTTCGGGCAGGCCGGTCGGCGCTTCCGGCGCCCCACCTGCTTCTTCGCCGGGAAGGGGACGCTGGGCGAGCGGTTTGCCCTGCGGTTCGAGCGGCGTCACGCTGCCGGGCAACGCCGGGATCAGCTGGAAGACCGGCGCCGGACAGGCTTCCGGCAGGCCGCCTTTCGGGTCCTCTTCGTAGCAGGCTTTCGGCGTGCTCGCAGGGGGCCCGGAGGGCTTGAAGTTCGCGCACCGTTCGGTCACGTAGTCGGATGCGCAGAAAGTCCGCGACCTCCACTCGGCGTTGAAGTTGGAGACGAAGTTTTCGAAGAATTCCTGTTCGAGCCGCTGTTCCAGCGTGCTTTTGATCTGCGGTTCGGCGACTTTGAGCTCCTGCGCGCTTTCCGGGGTCGAGTTGACGACTTCGAAGACCGTGTAGCCGCGCTGGCTGTCGAGCGGGCCTTCCACCTGGCCCTCGGGCGTATCGAAGAATTCGGCGTCGAGCGGTTCTTCGCTGACGCCTTCCTGGAGGCCTTTCTGCAGCCCGCCTTTTTCTTTCGTGGCGACGTCTTCGGAGAACTCTTTCGCCACTTTGCTCCAGTTTTTCGCCGTGTTGTCGTCGACCAGGGCTTTCTTTGCTTCTTCCGCTTTCTGCTCGTCTTTGTTGACGATCAGGCGGACGTCGACGCTCGGCTGCGTGGTGAACTGGGTCGCCTTGGCCGCTTCGTAGTAGTCCTCGATTTCGCGCTCGCTCGGTTTCGGCGCTTCTTCCGCCAGCTGTTCCTGCAGCTGTTCGCTGAGCAGTTCGACTTCGATCCGGCTGTCGACGTCGGTCGGCGTGAAGCCCGATTCTTTGAGGAATTTCTGGAATTCCGCCTCGGACTGGAAGCTTTCGTTCTTCACTTTCCGCACTTGCCTGTCGACTTCGCGCTCGGTGACTTCGATGCCTTCTTCGTCGGCGAGCCCGCGGATCCAGACCCCTTCGAGGATCGACTGCATCGCCGCTTCCTTCAGTTCCTCGTATTTGGGGTCGCCCGGTTTCGGCGCTTTCTGCGCGCCTTCCTGCGACGCCGCCGCGAGCTCGATCGCGTGGTCGACCTCGGCCTCGGTGACCTTGCCGGTGTCGCCCGGCGCATCCTCGACCAGCGCGGCGTCGCCCGAGGGGACGCTCGGGTCGCCGAGGCCCTCGGCGATCGCTACGACCGCGAAGAGGACGACGAAGAGGATGCCGAAGGCGAGCAGGGCGCGACGCGACGCGAACGGAGCGGCAGCGCCGTCCCCTCCCTTGCCAGTCCCTTTCCTACCCTCGTCCGGACTCACGAGGCAGGGAGCATATCTTTTTCGACCAAATCGGAGCTCAGCGCACCGCGCAGGCCCTCGGCCATCGCCAGCACCGCGGCGAGCCGGGCCTCGGGCTCGTCGGGGACGCGCACCGAGGCGGTTTTCTCCCGCCACTCGTAGAGCGCTCCCTCGACCCGCTCGGAGAGCTTCCCGGCTGCCTCGGAGTCGAGCTCGACCCCGACCACGCTGAGCCTGCCGCCGCGCAGCTCGACGCTCTGCGCGCCCGCCAGGCGCAGCTCGATGCGGGCGCGCTGCAGGGCGAGCAGGTTCTCCGCCTCCGCGGGGGGTGGCCCGAAGCGGTCGCTCAGCTCGTCGCGGATCGCACGCAGCTCGCCGGGGGCCCGCGCCGCCACGATGCGGCGGTGGACGTCGATCTTCGCCGCCTCGAAGGGAATGAACGAGGCCGGCAGGTAGGCGTCGACCGGGACGTCGAAGCGCAGCGGCTCGGGCGCCTCGTCGCGATCGTCGTCCGCGGACGCCTCGGCCACGGCCTCGTCGATCATCTGGCAGTAGAGCTCGAAGCCGACCGCGGCGACGTGGCCCGACTGCTCGTCGCCGAGCAGGTCGCCGGCGCCGCGGATGTCGAGGTCCCGCATCGCGATCTTGAAGCCGGAGCCGAGCTCGGTGTGGTCGGCGAGGGTCGAGAGGCGCGCCGCCGCGTCCTCGGTCAGCGCCTCGGCCGAGGGGTAGAGCAGGTAGGCGAAGGCACGCTCGCGCGAGCGGCCCACCCGGCCACGGATCTGGTACGCCTGCGCTAGGCCGAGCCTGTCGGCGCGCTCGACGATCAGCGTGTTGGCAGTGGGGATGTCGAGCCCCGACTCGATGATCGTCGTCGTCGCCAGCACGTCCGCTTCGCCGCGCAGGAAGCGCATCATCGTCTCCTCCAGCGCCGCCTCGTCCATCTGCCCGTGCGCTTCTGCGACCCGCGCCTTCGGCGCCAGCGCGCGCAGCCGCTCGGTGACCTCGGGCAGCGACTCGATCCGGTTGTGCAGGAAGAACGCTTGGCCGCCGCGCTCGAGCTCGCGCTCGATCGCCTTTTGCACGAGGTCCTCGTCGTAGGGGCCGACGTAGGTGCGCACCGGCCGACGGCCCTCGGGCGGGGTCTCGATCACCGAGATGTCGCGCAGCCCGGCGAGGCTCATCTGCAGCGTGCGCGGGATCGGCGTCGCCGAGAGGGCGAGCACGTCGACCTTCAGCTTCAGCTGGCGCAACAACTCCTTCTGCTTGACGCCGAAGCGCTGCTCCTCGTCGACGATCAGCAAGCCGAGGTCCTTGGCGCGGACGTCGCGCGAGAGCAGCCGGTGGGTGCCGACCAGGACGTCGACCTCGCCCGCCTCGAAGCGTTTCAGCACCTCCTTGACCTCGGCCGGCTTGCGCAGGCGGGAGACCCAGTCGAGCGTGAAAGGCAGGTCGGCGAGGCGCTCGCGGAAGGTGCCGAAGTGCTGCTGGGCAAGGATCGTGGTCGGCGCCAGCATCATCACCTGCTTGCCGTCGGAGGCGGCCTTGACCGCGGCGCGCAGCGCCACCTCGGTCTTGCCGAAGCCGACGTCGCCGCAGACCAGCCGGTCCATCGGCTGCTCGGATTCCATGTCGCCCTTGACCGCCTCGATCGCTTCCATCTGGTCGGCGGTCTCGCGGTAGGGGAATGCCGTCTCCATCGCGATCTGCCACTCGCCGTCGGGGGGGAAGGGGTGCCCCTTGCGGGTCCGGCGCTCGGCGTAGAGGTTGAGCAGCTCGCCGGCCAGCGCGCCGGCGGCTTTGCGAGCGCGCGCCTTCATGTTCTGCCAGCGCTTGCCGCCCAGCGCCGAGAGCGCCGGCTCGGCGCCCGCGCCGACGTAGCGGCTCAATTTGGCGAGCTGGTCGGTGGGGACGTAGACGCGGTCCTCGCCCTTGTATTCGAGGTAGAGGTAGTCGCGGGTGACGCGGCCGACCTCGCGCGTCTCGAAGCCGGCGAAGCGGGCGACGCCGTGGTCCTCGTGGACGACGTGGTCGCCGACGCGCAGGTCGCTGAAGGCGAGGCGGCCGCGGCCGCCGGCAACAGCGGCGCCCTCGGCGCGGCGGCGGTGGACGAGGCGGCGGAAGGGGTAGACCGCCAGCTTCAGCTCCGGGCTGACGAAGCCCTCGCGCAGGCGCGCCTCGGCGAAGGCGAGGCCGGGATCGGGCGAGAGGCGGCCACCGTCGAGCAGCGTCGCGTCGAGGCGGTCGAGGCCGTAGCGGGAGCGCTCTGCCTCGCCGCGGTTGTCGAAGGCGACGACCGTGCGGTAGCCGGAGCGGACGAGCTTGTCCAGCTCGGCCTCGGCCTCCTTGACGCTGCGCGCCGGCGACTCGGCGCGCGAGGCGCGGAAGGCCTCGTCGTCGTCCTCGCCGACCCCGGCGATGCCGAGCACAGCGCGCGCCGCGAGCGGGGCGGCGACGTCGACGTAGAGCTTGCGGGCGTCGTCGGCGTGCATCGCCGCCGTCGCGTCCTCCCAGTGGTCGTGCAGCGCCGGCTCGATCTCCTCGGCGGCGGCGAGGATCACAGCGGCGTCGTCCGGGACGAGGTCCAAGGGGGCGCCGAAGTGCTCGAGCGGGAGGGCCTCGGCCGCGCTCGGCGCCTCGCGGCCCTCCTCCTCGGCCTCCATCGCGGCCAGCTCGGCCAGCTCGCGGTGCTCGGCGTCGAGCTCGGCGGCGGGCGCCAGCTCGACCCGCTCCGCCTCGCCGAGCGAGCGCTGGGTGAAGGTCGAGAACCAGCGCATCGACTCGATCTCGTCGCCGAACAGCTCGATCCGTACGGCGCGCTCCTCGGTCGCCGGGAAGGCGTCGAGGATGCCGCCGCGGACGGCGAACTGGCCGCGCTCCTCGACCTGCTCGACCCGCTCGTAGCCGGCGGCGACGAGGTCGCGGGCAACGGCGTCGAGCTCGATCTCGTCGCCGAGGGCGAGGGCGAAGCCCGCGGGGCGCAGGGAGGCGTCGGGCACCGCCTCGGCGAGCGCGACCGCGCTTGCGACGACGATCGCGTCCTCCTCCCGACGCAGGGAGTCGAGGGCGTCGATACGCAGGCCGACGAGGTGCGGCGGCGGCGTCACGTGCGAGGCGTAGCCAGTTCCGCGCGAGGGGTAGAAGCGGACGCGGCGCGGCGCCAGCCAGGCGCGCAGGTCGGCGGCGAGGTCGCGTGCCGAGCGATCGTCGGGGCTGACCAGCAAGGCCCGGCGGCCGGCGAGGCCGCGGTCGTCATCCAGAAGGGCGGCGAGGAGCAGCGGCCGCAGCGTCGTCGAGGCGCCGATCTCGACCGGCTCACCGGCGCGCGCGGCGCGCACCTCGCCGGCGAGCGCGTGCAGGCGCTCGTTTTCGCTCGCGATCTCGATGAGAGGTCTGAGGCTCATAGCAGGCAAAACGCCCGGATCGCGCGATCCGGTCGAGCGGCCGATTCTAGTCGGAGCGTCTACGCTGCTTCGCGATGCGACTGCGCCGCCCGTTTGCCGCCGGCTCGACCCTCGGCCTCTTCGCCCACAACGCCTTCGAGACCCGCGCCGGCGTAGGTCTCGTCTTCGAGCCGCAGCTCGGCCGGCGCGGCGCATACGCGCTGTGGAGCGCGCTGATCCCGCTCGGCCTCGCCGCCGCCGCGAGCGAGGGGCGATGGGCCGAGCGTCTCTCCGCCCTCAACGCCGGCGTCGGCGTAGCCGGCGTCGCGGTCCACTTCAAGGCCTGGCCATGGTCGATGCACGGGGGCCTGCCGATGCTCGACGAAGCCGAGGGGCTGCGCGAGGACCAGCTCCCCGCCTACAACGGCGTGCTCTGGGCCTGGGGGGTCGCCAGCGCGCTCAGCCTGCTGACCGAGACGCGGCGCGGCTCGCGGCGCTTCGCCCTCGCGGGCCTGCT
>DATDBO010000028.1:0-15340 GCA_036524775.1 Solirubrobacterales bacterium | reverse complement strand
ACCATCGTCAGCCTCCCCTTCGGGCCGAAGGGGGCATTAGCGTGGAGCTTCATCCGGTGTCCTCCTTGATCTGGGTGGCTTCAGCACCCCCAGCCTTCAAGGAGGCCCGGATGAACAACGTTGTTAGGAACTACACCTAGGGACTTGGTTTGAGCACCCGGAGGGAAGCGCCGATCAAGAGGATCGCAAGGAAGATCATCCCGGCGACCCCGCCTCCCTGGCCGAAGGCGGCGTAGGCGACCGTGGTCGCGCCGAGGGCGAGGAAGAGGGTGACGACGAGTCCCATGCGGCGGCAATCCTAGACGACGCGGCGGCTCAAGCGGCGAGCGCGGCGCGGGCCTCGCGCAGGAAGGCGCCGACCGCCTCGCCGGCTGCCTCGGCCGACCCCGCCTCGCCGGCTGCGCGGACGAGACGGCTGCCGACGATGACGCCGTCGGCGACCCTCCCCACCTCGGCCGCCTGTTCGGGCGTGCCGATGCCGAAGCCGACCGCGACCGGTACATCGGCGCACTGTTTGGTCGCGGCGACGAGCTCGGCCAACCCCGGCGGCAACGCCTGCCTCTCCCCCGTCGTCCCCACCGTGGACACCACGTATACGAAGCCCTGAGCCGCCGCGCAGATGCGCTCCCGCCGCTCGGAGGGCGTCGTCGGCGCGAGCAGCGGAACAAGCGCAAGCCCGGCCCCCGAGAGCGCCCCGCGAATCTCGTCCGCCTCGTCCAAGGGCAGGTCCGGCACGATCGCCCCGGCGGCGCCGGCGTCGGCGGCTCGCCGAGCGAAGTCGCCGGCACCGCAGGCGAGGATCATGTTCGCATAGGCCATCAGCACCACCGGCACCCGCGCCGAGATCGACTCGCAAACCTCCAGCGCGGTCTCCAGCGTCGCCCCCTTTGCCAGCGCCTCGGTGCCGGCAGCATGGATCGTCGGCCCATCGGCCAACGGATCCGAAAACGGAACCCCCAGCTCAACGAGATCGGCACCGGCCTCCACGTACGCCCCAGCTACCGCCAGCGAGGACTCCCGATCGGGATACCCGGCCATCATGTACGGCATAAGCGCCGCGCGCCCTTCCTCACCAGCTTTCGCGAAGGCGGCGGCGATCCGCTCAGCGCCGTCTAGCGCTCCGGCACCGCTGTCCCGGTCGATCCCACTCGCTGCTTCGGCGACGGGAGACGGGGGGTGACTCGGCGGAGCCTCCCGGCTGTTGCTCCGACTAGTCACCCCCCGTCTCCCCTCCGCCGGCTTGCTCGACGTACTCGGCCAGATCCTTGTCGCCGCGCCCCGAGAGACACAGAACGTCGTACCCCTCGCCCCCACCGTTCTCGAGCACCCACGCAATCGCATGCGCCGACTCGAGCGCCGGAATGATCCCCTCCAGCCGCGCCAGCTCCGCGAACGCGGCGAGCGCCGCCGCATCGGTCACCGCCGTGTAGGCGGCGCGCCCGGTGTCGCGCAGGTGCGCGTGCTCCGGACCGACGCCCGGGTAGTCGAGCCCGGCGGAAACCGAGTGGGCCTCGAGGATCTGGCCCTCCTCGTCGGCGATCACGGCTGAGAGCGAGCCGTGCAGGACGCCGGTGCCGCCGGCTCCAAGCGAGGCGCCGTGGCGACCGCTCTCGAGCCCCTCGCCCGCCGCCTCGACGCCGATCAGTTCGACCCCCGCGTCGGCGACGAACGGGGTGAAGATCCCGATCGAGTTGGAGCCGCCGCCGACGCAGGCGATCACGCGGGCCGGCAGGCCGCCCTCGGCGGCGAGCGCCTGCTCGCGCGCCTCGTCGCCGATCACCCGCTGCAGGTCGCGCACGAGCGCCGGGAAGGGCGCCGGGCCGACGGCGGAGCCGATCACGTAGTGGGTCGTCTCCACGTTCGCCACCCAGTCGCGAATCGCCGCGCTGACCGCCTCCTTGAGCGTGCGGGCGCCGGCCTCGACCGGCGCGACCTCGGCCCCCAGCAGCTTCATCCGCTCGACGTTGGGCGCCTGCCGGCGGATGTCCTCGGTGCCCATGTAGACGACGCACTCGAGGCCGAGCAGGGCGCAGGCGGTCGCGGTGGCAACGCCGTGCTGACCGGCGCCGGTCTCGGCGATGATCCGCGGCTTGCCCATCCGCTGCGCGAGCAGCACCTGGCCGACCGCGTTGTTGATCTTGTGGGCGCCGGTATGGCAGAGGTCCTCGCGCTTCAGGTAGACGCGGCGGCCGGCCCGCTCGGAGAGGCGCTCGGCCAGGTAGAGCGGCGTCGGCCGGCCGATGAAGTCGCGCCGCAGCGAGGCGAGGCGCACGCGGAAGTCCTCGTCGCCGCTCGCCGCCGTCCAGGCCGCGCTGAGCTCGTCGAGCGCCGGGATCAGCGTCTCGGGGACGTAGCGGCCCCCGTAAGGGCCGAAGCGCTCTTCCACCTGCGTCATCGAGAGCTAACGCTAGCCGTCCCCGCCGCCTCGAAGAAGGCGGTCATCGCCGCGTGGTCCTTTCGCCCCGGCTCCGCCTCGACCCCGCTCGCCACGTCGACCGCGTAGGGACGGGTCGTCGCGATCGCCTCGGCGACGTTCTCCGGCCTCAGCCCACCGGCGACGATCGCCGGCACCCCCGAGCGCCGCTCGCGCAACAGCCCCCAGTCGAAGCTCTCCCCGGTGCCACCAAAAAGCCCCTTCGCCCCCTTGTCGAACAGGTGGAAGTCGGTCCGAAAAGCCTTGGCTGCATGAACGTCAGCCGCACTGGAAACGTGAATGGCCTTGATCACCTTCACCCCGGCTTTGCGAGCCACCTCGGCACAGAACGAGGACCCCTCTTCCCCGTTCAACTGCACCATCGTCAACCCCTCGTCCTCCACAGCCTTGGCCACCTCATCCAACTCAGGATTCACAAACACCCCCACCACCTCGCACTTACGCCGAAAAGCAGCGGCAATCCGCGTGGCCTCTGCCAGCTCAACCACCCGGGGACTCTCGGCGAAATGAATCAGGCCGATAGCCCAAGCGCCAAGACGAACTGCCTCGGCGGCGTCATCCAAGTTCGTGATGCCACAGATCTTGACCCGCATAAAGCAAGCGTACGCGGTAGCGCCGGGGATCCCCCGCGGCAACTTGTGAGCAGCCCCGAAAAGAACCCTCGAGGCCGACCGTCGCGGGGTGCAGGGGGGGATCCCCGGCGCTACCGCGAGGGCACTGCTTCAGCGGAATCGGGTCGAACTCCAAGAGTCACCGCGATCGTCTTGACCTGATCGTCTCGGTGCACCGTCAACTCCATCTTGTCCCCGGGAGACGCCGCGTTGACCGCGTTGATGATCTCCTCCATCCCGCTGACGCGCTTGCCGTCGACCTCTGTGATCACGTCGCCGCCGAGTCTCGTGCGCAGCCCTTCGATCGTCGCCGAGGTGTCGCCGCCCTCGACCCCCGCCTCGTCGGCCGGCCCGCCCTTGACCACTTCGTTGACCAGCACACCCTCTTCGACCGGCAGCTTCAGCGCCTTGGCCAGGTCCGGGGTGATGCTGCCGCCGGTGATGCCGAGGTAGGCATGCTCGACTTCGCCGTTCTGCTTGAGCTGCTGGACGACTTCGCGCGCCGTGTTGATCGGCACTGCGAAGCCGATGCCGACGTTGCCGCCGGTGCCGGTCTGGATCTGCGAGTTGATCCCGATCACCCTGCCGGCGCTGTCGATCAACGGCCCGCCGGAGTTGCCCGGGTTGATTGCCGCGTCGGTCTGGATCACGTGCGAGATCGAGAACCCGTTGGGGGCCTGGATCTGCCGCTGGATCGCGGAGACGATGCCCGCGGTTACGGTCTGGTCGAGCCCGAACGGGTTGCCGATCGCGACCACCGGTTCGCCGACCTCGACCTTCGAGGAGTCGGCCAAGGCGAGAGGATGGAGCGCGTCGACAGGCGCGTCGACCCTGAGCAGGGCGACGTCGGTCGCCGGGTCGGTGCCCACAACCTCGGCGTCGTAGGAGGTGTCCGAGGAACCGAGTTTGACCTCGACCTCGTCGGCCCCTTCGACCACGTGGCTGTTGGTGATCACATGGCCCTCGGTGTCGATCAGGAAGCCCGAGCCGGTCGCCGTGCCGCCTTCTTCTTCGGGTTCGCCGAAGGGGCCGGCCGGGGGAGATTCCCCGCCGGAGACCTGAGCGTTGATGAAGGCGACCCCCTGCCCGTCGCGGCGGTAGATCTCGTTGACCAGGTTGGTGTCGCCCTCGTCCCTGACGTCGATCGGCGCGGAGAGCGGCTGCGAGACGGTGACCGTCGAGCCGCCGCCGTCGGCCTCGATCCAGCCGGCTGCGATCGCCACCCAGCCGAAGGCCGCCACCACGGCACCGCCGAGGAGGGCGGCGCCGAACGAGGATCCGAGAAAGCGCTTCATCGCCAACCGATGGTGCAGGGCGTCCTCAAAGTTCTCCTAAAAGGTGAAAAGGCGAGCGATGCGCCCCGCTAGGGCAGGCGGTGCTCCCGCGTGCCCTCGTCGGTGCCTGCCAGCTCGCGGGCCAGCGCCTCGGGGTCGTCGGCGGTCATCAGCGCCGAGCCGATCAGCACCGCGTCGACCCCCACCCGCTCCAGCTCCTCCAGCTCGGCCCGGGTGGAGATGCCGCTCTCGGCGACGACCGCCTTGCCCGCCGGCACGTCCGGCATCAGCTCGTAGGTGGTCCCCACGTCGACGGTCCCCTGGTCGAGGTCGCGATTGTTGATCCCGATCACCTCGGCATCGAGGCGCAGCGCCCGCTCCAGCTCCTCGCCGTCGTGCACCTCGACCAGGCAGTCGAGGTCGAGGGCGCGCGCCCGCCCGTACATCTCGGCCAGCTCGGTGTCCTCCAGCGCCCTGACGATCAGCAGGACGGCGTCGGCGCCGTTGACCGCTGCCTCGAGCAACTGGTAGGGGTCGACGACGAAGTCCTTGCGCAGGATCGGCAGCCCGCAGGCGGCTCGCGCGGCCCGCAGGTCTTCGAGGGTGCCGCCGAAGTGGGGCTCGTCGGTCAGCACCGAGAGCGCCGCGGCACCGCCGCGCTCGTAGGCGCCGACCTGCTCGGCGACCGTCGCCGAGGCGGAGATCTCGCCGGCGCTGGGCGAGCGCCGCTTGAACTCGGCGATCAGCGAGAGGCCCGGCCGGACCAGCGCCTCGTTGAACGGCCGATCGTCGGCGCGGCTCTGCAGCCGCGACTCGAGATCCGCCTGCGGGATCTCCGCACGGCGTTCCTCCACCCCGTCGCGCGCCGCCGCGATCAGCTGCTCGATCATTCCCACGGTGAGGGACGAAGCCTAGACGGTCCGGCCGTCTATGCGGCCAGGTTCGCGGTGGTCGCAACGAGACGGTCCAGCAGCTCGGCAGCGGCACCCGTGTCAATCGCCGCCGCGGCCTTCTCGACGCCGGCGCCGAGGTCAGCCGCCTGGCCGCCGAGGTAGATCGCGGCGCCGGCGTTGAGCAGGACCAGGTCGCGACGGGGGCCGGCCTCACCGGCCAGGACGGCGCGGGTTGCGGCAGCGTTCTCCTCCGGGCTGCCGCCGGCGACCTCCGCCGGCTCGGCCGCCGAGAGCCCGAGCTCCCCGGGCTCGACGTACCACTCCTCGGTGCGACCGTCGGCGACCTCGATCACGCGCGTGCGGGCGGAGATCGAGAGCTCGTCGACGCCGTCCTCCGCGGCGACGACCATGGCGCGCACGCTGCCGAGCCCGACCAGCGCCTCGGCGATCGTCTCCTGGTAGTGACGGTCGGAGACGCCGAGCAGCTGGCGCTCGGCCCCGGCGGGGTTGGTCAGCGGGCCGAGGAAGTTGAAGATCGTGCGCACGCCGAGCGCCTTGCGCACGGGCACGACGTGCGCCATCGCCGCGTGGTGGCGGGGAGCGAACATGAAGCCGAAGCCCAGCTCGTCGATGCACTCGCCGACCCGCGCCGGGTCGAGCTCGATGTTCACGCCGAGCGCCTCGAGCAGGTCGGCGGAGCCGCAGCGGCTGGTGTTGGAGCGGTTGCCGTGCTTGGCCACCGCGCAGCCGGCGGCGGCCGCGACCAGCGCCGCGGTGGTCGAGACGTTGAAGGTCGACGGCCCGCCGCCCGTGCCGGCGGTGTCGACCAGGTCCACGCGCGAGGTTTCGACCGCGGCGGCGAGCGAGCGCATCGTCCGCGCCAGGCCGACCAGCTCGGGCACCGTCTCTCCCTTCGCCCGCAGGGCGATCAGGAAGGCGCCAGTCTGCACCTCGTCGCTGCGCCCCTCCATGATCTCGGCGAGCACCGCGGCGGCGTGGTCGGCGGTCAGGTGGTCGCCCTTGCAGACGGCGTCGATCGCGCGGGTGACGACTTCGTTCGGCATCAGACGCCGCTCCGGTCGTCCTTTATCGGCCCATGCCCGACAAAGGACGACCGGGGGGCCAGGAAGTTGGCGAGCAGGTGCTTGCCCTGCGGGGTGAGGACCGACTCGGGGTGGAACTGGACGCCCTCGGCGGGCAGCTCGCGGTGGCGGGCGCCCATCACGACGTCGCCGAGCGTGGCGGTGAGCTCGAGCTCCTCCGGCAGGTCGGGGTCGGCGACCAGCGAGTGGTAGCGCCCGGCGACCAGCGGGCTGGGCAGGCCGGCGTAGATCGTCTTGCCGTCGTGGGCGATCTCGGCCTCCTTGCCGTGGATCGGCTCGCCCTGCACGGTGCGGCCTCCGAAGGCCTCGACCAGCGACTGGTGGCCGAGGCAGACGCCGAGCACCGGCGTGCCCGCTTCGGCGAAGGCGCGGATCGCCTCGACCGAGATGCCGGCCTCGGCCGGCGTGCAGGGGCCGGGCGAGACGACGAGCCGGTCGGCGCCGCGCTCGAGCAGCTCGCCGACCTCGGCACGGTCGTTGCGCACGACCTCGACCTCCGCCCCCAGCTCGCCCAGGTACTGGACGAGGTTGTAGGTGAAGGAGTCGTAGTTGTCGACGACGAGCACGTGCATGGTCATGGCCAGTCCGGTTGCTCGCAGGCCAGCTCGACGGCGCGGAAGACCGCCTTGGCCTTGTTGACCGACTCGTTGTACTCGTAGGCCGGCTTGGCGTCGGCGACGGTGCCGCCTCCCGCCTGCACGTGCAGCTGACCGTCCTTGACCACCACGGTGCGGATGTGGATCGCGGTGTCGAGGTCGCCGCTCCAGGAGAGGTAGCCGATCGCACCGCCGTAGGAGCAGCGCTTGACCGGCTCGAGCTCGTCGATGATCTGCATAGCCCGCACCTTGGGCGCGCCGGAGAGGGTGCCGGCGGGCAGCGCCGAGCGCAGCACGTCCATCGCCCCCACTCCCTCGCGCAGCGTCCCGGAGACCTGGCTGACGATGTGGAGGACGTGCGAGTAGGTCTCGACCACCATCAGCTCGTCGACGCTGACCGAGCCGTACTCGCAGACGCGGCCCAGGTCGTTGCGGCCGAGGTCGACCAGCATCACGTGCTCGGCCCGCTCCTTGGGGTCGTTGACGAGCTTCTCGGCGAGGCGGCGGTCCTCCTCCTCGTCGCCGCCGCGCGGGTAGGTGCCGGCGATCGGCCGCGTCTCCACCCGCCGGCCGCTCACCTTGACCAGCGGCTCGGGGGAGGCGCCGGCGATCTGGAACTCGCCGAACTCGAGGAAGTACATGTAGGGGGACGGGTTGACCGCGCGCAGGCCGCGGTAGACGGAGAAGGCCTCGACCGGCGCGGGGGCGGAGAAGCGCTGCGAGGGCACGACTTGGAAGGCGTCGCCGGCGTGGACGTAGGAGACGATCCGCTCGACCGCGGCTTCGAACTCCTCGCGCTCGACGTTGGAGACGAAGGTCGGCGGCTCGGTGACGACCGGCTGCTCGGGGGCGGGGACGGCGCCGCGCAGCCGCTCGCGCACCTCGGCGATCGTCGCCACCGCCCGCTCGTAGGCGGCGTCGATGCCGCCCTCGTCGTCGGCGAAGGCGCAGGACATGATCGTCAGCTCGTGGCGCAGGTGGTCGAAGACGACGAGCACGTCGGTGATCATCAGCGCCATGTCGGGCAGGCCGAGCGGGTCCGGGTTGGGCTCGCCGAGCGGCTCGACCGTGCGCACGAGGTCGTAGCCGAAGAAGCCGACCGCGCCGCCGGCGAAGGGCGGCAGGCCCTCGACCGGCGCGAGCCGGAAGCGGGCGAGGCTCTCGGCGACCGCCGCATAGGGATCGGGCGCCTGGCGCTCCTCCCCACCCGTCTCGCTCAGCACCCCGTCGCTCCAGCGCAGCACCGAGCGGGGACGGATGCCGACGAAGGAGTAGCGGCCGACCTGGCCCTGCTCGGCCGACTCGAGCAGGAAGCAGGGCGCCCCCTCGGGCTCGCCGGCGCGCAGCTTGAGGAAGGCCGAAACCGGCGTCTCGCAGTCGTCGACGAAGCGTGTGCGGACCGGGACGACGTTGGCCTCGCCGGCAAGCGCCCGCGCCTCCTCGATGCTCGGCTCGATTCGCAGCTCCGCGGTGTCAGCGGCGACGGCCATTGAGGACCTCCATCGGCGCCGAGAGCGGCAGCTCGCGCGAAGCGAGCAGGACGCTGAGGTGGTAGAGCAGGTCGGCGGCCTCTTCGGCGACGCGCTCGTCGCTCTCCTCGCGCGCGGCGCGGGCGACCTCCTCGGCCTCCTCCTCGACCTTCTCGCCGATCAGCTTCGGGTCGTCGAGCAGCTCCACCGTGTAGCTGCCCTCGGGCCGCTCGGCGGCACGGCTGCGCAGCGTCCGCTGCAGGACAGCCAGCGCCTCGTGCGCAACCGGCCCGGGCGGCTCGCCCTCGATCTCGCGGTAGAAGCAAGAGCGCTCGCCGGTGTGGCAGGCCGGCCCGGTCGGCTCGACCAGCGCCAGGACGGCGTCCCCATCGCAATCGACGCGCAGCTGCTTCAGCTTCAACACGTGACCGGACTCTTCGCCTTTGCGCCAGATTCGCTCACGCGAGCGGCTGAAGAAGTGCACCTCGCCCGTCTCGACCGTCAGCTGCAGGGCCTCTTCGTTCGCATAGGCGAGCGTCAGCACCTCGCCGCTGGCGAAGTCCTGCGCCACGCACGGCACCAAACCGCGCTCGTCGAACCGCACCTGCTCGAACATCAAGCAATCGTAGTCGGCCTATTCGATCCCAAGCCGATCCAGCAATCCCTCGTCGCGGCGCCAGTGGCTGCGCACGCGGACCTGGAGGTCGAGGTGGACCTTGGCGTCGAGCTCGGCTTCGAGCGAGCGGCGGGCGGCGCTGCCGACCTCGCCCACCTTGGCGCCGCCCTTGCCGATCAGGATGCCCTTCTGCGACTCGGTCTCGGCCCAGACCTCGGCGCGGACAGTGATCAGGCCGTCCTCGCGGCGGTCGATCTCCTTGACGCTGACCTCGACCGAGTGCGGGATCTCCTCGCGGGTGCGGTTGAGCACCTGCTCGCGGATCAGCTCGGCCAGCATCGTCTCGCTCGACTGGTCGCTGTGGTCCTCGGGCGGGTAGAGCCAGGGCCCCTCGGGGACCAGCTCGCTCAGCCGCTCGACCAGCTCCTCCAGGCCCGTGCCGCTGCGGGCGCTGATCGGGAAGACCTCGTCGACGCCGTCGAGCTCGGCCGCCTCGGCCAGCACCGGCACCAGCTCGTTCGGCCCGACCGCGTCGATCTTGTTGACCGCGCATATCGTCGGCAGCGCACTGTTCGCCTGAACCAGAGCACGAGCGATGAAGCGATCGCCGGGCCCGACTCCCTGCTCGCCGTTGATGACCAGCAGGGCCAGGTCGGAGTCGGCCAGCTCGCGCTCGACCCGCTTCTGCATGCGCTCGGTCAGCACGTCGCGCGGCTTCTGCACGCCGGGCAGGTCGACCATGACCAGCTGGCGGCCGGCCTCGACGTCGGTGGCGATGCCGCGGATCGCCCGACGCGTCGTCTGCGGTCGCACCGAGACGATCGCCACATGGCTGCCGACGATCGCGTTGACCAGGGTCGACTTGCCGACGTTCGGCCGCCCGGCGAGGCCGACGAAGCCGGCCCGCGTCACGACAGGCCCGCGATCACGCGCTGCTGTAAGGCGAGCATCTCGCCGGCGTCGACCTCGTGGTCCATCCCGCAGAGGTGCAGGGCGCCGTGAACGGCGGCCTCGACCGCGTCGGAGCAGTGCTCGGGGCAGATCGCCACGTCGCCCAGCTCGCGCGGCCCGGCGGTGGGACCAAGGCCGTCGAGGGGGAAGGCGAGCACATCGGTGGGCGCGTCGACGCCGCGGTGCTCGCGGTTCAGCTCGCGGATCCGCGTCGCGTCGACCAGCTCCACCGCGAGGTGTCCGTCCTCGACCCCGGCCGCCGCCAGCGCCGCCGCCACCGGTCCGCGCAGGTCGGCCGGCACGTCGGTCAGGTCAATCGTCATCCGCGGAGGGGCGGTCGTCGGACGCCGGACGCTCGTCCTGCGCGCGTTCGGCGTGCTCGCCGTAGGCGGCGACGATCCGCTGCACCAGCTTGTGGCGGACGACGTCCTCGCCGCCGAAGCGGACGAAGGAAATATCGGGCACCTGGCTGAGGATGTCGCGCACGACGACGAGGCCGGAGCGCTGGTCCGTCGGCAGGTCAATCTGGGTGACGTCGCCGGTGACGACCATGCGCGAGTTGAAGCCGAGCCGCGTGAGGAACATCTTCATCTGCTCGGGGCTGGTGTTCTGCGCCTCGTCGAGGATCACGAAGGAGTCGTTGAGCGTCCGGCCGCGCATGAAGGCCAGCGGCGCCACCTCGATCACGCCGCGCTCGAAGTAGCCGTTGACCCGGTCGGGGTCGAGCATGTCGTAGAGCGCGTCGAAGAGCGGCCGCAGGTAGGGGTCGACCTTGGCTTGGATGTCGCCGGGCAGGAAGCCGAGTCGCTCGCCGGCCTCTACCGCGGGGCGGGTGAGGATGATCCGCTGCACCTCGCGCTCTGCCAGGGCGTGCGCCGCCATCGCCACGGCGAGGAAGGTCTTGCCGGTGCCCGCCGGGCCGACCCCGAAGGTGATCGTCTGGTTGCGGATCGAGTCGACGTAGCGTTTCTGGTTGAGCGTCTTCGGCGCGACCTTGGTGTTGCGATGGCGCCAGACGACATCCTCGAGGATCTCGGCCGGGCTCTCGTGGGCGTCGAGCGCACCGGTGACCGCTTCGATCGTCCCCGGCGCGACCTCGTGCCCCTGCTCGATCAGGTCGACCAGCTCATCGACGACCGTGGCGGCGATCTGCACGTCGCCGGCGTCGCCGTCGAGGGTGAGGACGTTGCCGCGCAGATGGAAGTCGCAGTCGAGCCGGCCGCGCAGCGCACGCAGCACGGCGTCCTCGGAACCCGCCAGCTCGGCGGCCACGCTGTTGTCGAGGGTCAGCTGCCTACGAGCCAAGTCGCTCTCGCACCGCCGCGCTGACCCGCTTGCCATCGGCGCGCCCGCCCAGCTTCGGCATCAGCGCCGACATCACCTGGCCCATCTGCTTCTGCTCGGTCGCGCCGGTTTCGGCGACCGCCGCGTCGACCAGCTCGCCCAGCTCCTCGTCGGAGAGCTGCGCCGGCAGGTAGGCCTCGATCAGCTCCGCCTCGAAGCGCTCGGCCGCGGTCTGCTCGGCGCGGCCCGCCTCGTCGTAGGCGTCGGCAGCCTCGAGCCGCTTCTTGCGCTCGCGCTGCAGCACGGCGACCTCGTCGCCCTTGCCCAGCTTGGCGTCCTGCTGCAGCGAGTCGACGATCATCCGCAGCGCCGCGGCGCGCTCACGCTCGCCGGCTTTCATCGCCGTGCGCACGTCGGCCTGCACCTGCTCGAGAACGCTCATCCGCCATAAGGGTAGTCGGCGACGCTCACGTCGATCCGCTCGACCTCGCCCAGCGGCATCTGCAGGAAGCGGGTGCCGAGCTCGCGAAAGGACTCGACGTCGCCGCTGCAGAGGAAGCGGTACTCGCCCTCGCCGTCGGCCGCGCGGGCGAGCCCGGCGGCCTCGAGCGTGCGTTGCGCCGCCGCGGCGACGGCGTGGCCGCCGCTGACCAGGCGCACGTCGCGGCCGAGGATGCGCTGCAGCATCGGCGCCACCAGCGGGTAGTGGGTGCAGCCGAGGATCAGCGTGTCGACCTCGGCCCGCTTCAGCGGCGCGCAGTAGGCGCGGGTCATCTCCACTATGCCGTCGTCGAAGTGGGAGCCGTCCTGGATGAAGGGGGCGAGGTCGGGCGCCTCCACCTCGGTCACCTCGAGCGATCGGCCCTGCGCTTCGAGCGCTCGCCGGTAGGCGCCGCTGTTGACCGTGTTCGGCGTGGCGAGCACGCCGACGCGGGCGTTGTCGGTGATCGCGGCGGCGATCTCCGCCTGCGGCTCGACCACGGGAACGACCTCCACCCCGTGCTCGGCGCCGACCTCGCGGGCCACGTCGGCGCCGATCGACGTCGCCGTGTTGCAGGCGATCACCAGCAGCTTCGCGCCGTCCTCCAGCAGCGTCGTCGCGATCGCCCGGATCCGCTGGCGCAAGTGCTCGGGGTCGCGCGTGCCGTAGGGGAACATCGCCGTGTCGCCGAGGTAGACGAAGTCCTCCTCGGGCAGCGAAACCAGGCACTCATGCAGCACGGTGAGCCCGCCGACCCCCGAGTCGAACATCGCGATCGGCTTGGAGGCGTCTAGAGAAATGGCTTGTACGACATGAAGAAGATCGTCACGACGACGATCAGCCCGGCCAGCGTGCCGACTTTGCCGATTCGATCGCCGAGCGCGGTGAACTCGTCGCTGAGGCTGTCGCCGGCCTTCAGGTCCCGCTCGGCCAGCGCTTTCGCCTCGCGCACCTTGGGCTGGAAGAACGCATGCTGTAGGCCGAAGAGAACGATGATCGCGAGGAAGCCGACGCTGATGAAGGCGTCGCTCGTCTCCCAGGGCCCGTCGACCAGCACGTAGATCCCGGCCAGCAGCAGCACGATCATCCCGGGGTTGACCAAGTAGCGATCGCATCGCTGGATGCCGGCAAGGATCGCCGGCGTTGCGCGCGGGTGCTGCGGGACTACGGAGAAAAACAGCGCGTAGCCGAAGGTCGGCCCGAACGCCAGCACGACCGCGAGGATGTGCAGGAACACCGCGATCTTGTAGCCGGGATCGACTATCGAGGCCAGTGGCATCGGGAAAAGATATGACACGGGGCGACAAAACCCTGCTTATTCCCGACGCAGCAGTAATGCAGCCCAATCGCCAGCTTGACGACGCTCGTGTTCAACGAGTCCGGATGCCCCGAATGCGGCCACTGTCTCGTCCAGCTCACTTGGAAGTAGTCCAGAGCAGATCAGGGTGGAGGGCCACGGGGGAGGGGTCGCCGGAGCAACAGCGGGGAGGCTCCACCGACCCCTCCCCCGCGTCCCTCCATCGTTTGCCAGTTTTTCTGCGACCACGCGAAGGACGGGCGCCGTGAGGTTGGCGACAACCGTCGGAGAGGGGTCGGGCAGCTCCTCACGAAGGTTCACGCGCTCGGAGCTGATCTCAACGCCATTCGCAGCCGCGTTGGTACTCGCCGCCTCGATCGCAGTCTGCTCGTGGTCGTAGCCAACTACCGGATCCCAGCCGAGCTTGGCGGCGGCTATGGCTAGGACCCCCGAGCCGGTGCCGAGGTCGCTCAGGGGGCCGCCGGCCTCGCCTGCCTCCGAGAGCTGAAGGAGGAGCTCGAGGCAGAGGCGGGTCGTCGGGTGGGCGCCGGTGCCGAAGGCGCGGCCGGGGTCGACGACGACGTCGATCGCGCCGTTGCGCGGCGGCTCCCACGAGGGGCGAAGCCAGAGGCGGTCGCCGACGAGGAGGGGCTTGTGGAAGTCCTGCCAGCGGTCGGCCCAGTCATCCGGAACCTGGGTGGAGACCAGCTCGACCAGGCCGTCTCCCGCCGCCGCCTCGATCTCGCCCAGCTCGGGCAGCTCGCCCTCGCCGCCGTAGATCGCGTACTCGACGTAGTCGGGACCGCGCTCCTCCTCGACGCCGTTCGGCGCCATCACGGTCAGCTCGGCGAGCACCTGCTCGGCCAGCTCGGGCACGCAGCGGACCGCGAGCCGGATCAACCGAAGAACGAGTGCCGCATGCGGGAGAAGAAGCTGCCCTCGTCGCCGCCCTGGCGGGAGCGCAGGTTGCGTGGCTCGATCGTCTCGCCGAGCTTCTCCGCCAGCTCGCGCTGCTCCTCGGAGAGCTCCTCGGGGACGATCACCTGGATCGCGATCACCAGGTCGCCGGGGGGACCGCCGTTGGCACCGGGCATGCCGTGACCGCGCAGGGCGAACTGGCTGCCCGGCTGGATGCCGGCGGGCAGCTCGATCTCGCGCTCGCCCTCGTGGCTCGGCACGCGGATCTTGGCGCCGAGCATCGCGTCGACGGCGGAGATCTCGACCGTGTGGATCAGGTCCTGGCCGC
The DNA here is from genome assembly GCA_036524775.1 of Solirubrobacterales bacterium. Classification (GTDB taxonomy): domain Bacteria; phylum Actinomycetota; class Thermoleophilia; order Solirubrobacterales; family 70-9; genus VRUE01. The sequence continues at coordinate 1,085 of DATDBO010000028.1, read as the reverse complement.
GCATCGGCCCGCGCCGCACCTCGAAGCCGAAGTTACCGCCGAAGAAGGCCTGGAAGATGTCCTCGACCGAGCTGAAGCCGTGCGGAGCGGCACCGGCGCCGCGCAGGCCCTCGTGGCCGTAGGCGTCGTAGGCGCGACGACGCTCCGGGTCTGAGAGCACCTCGTAGGCTTCCGCCGCTTCCTTGAACTTCTCCTCCGCCTCGGGGTCGTGGTCGTTGACGTCGGGGTGCAGCTCGCGGGCGAGCCCGCGAAAGGCGGTCTTCACCTCGGCTTTGTCGGCGTCGCGATCGACGCCGAGGATCTCGTAGTAGTCGCGCGGCATCAGCTATAGACCGTCTCGCAGTAGCGCGACAGCTCGCGCGCCGCGCCGCGCACCGAGGCGATCGCGGTCGCGTAGTCCATGCGCAGCGGGCCGACCACGCCGACCGAGCCGAGGTTGCGATGGGCGAGGCCGTAGTTGGCGCCGACGACGCTGACCGAGCGCAGCTCCGGCTGCGGGTTCTCGCCGCCGATCCAGACGAATACCGAGCGCTCGTCGAGGGCGGAGCGGAGCATGCCGAGCATGGCGGCGCGGCGCTCCAGCGCGGTCATCAGGCGGTCGGCGCGGGGCAGGTCAGCGACGTGGGCGTCGGAGAGCAGCCTCGCCGCCCCCTCCATGTAGAGGCCCTCGCCGGTCTCCTGCTCCAGCTCGGTGAAGGCCGGGGCGAGAGCGGCGACGAAGCGCGACTCGACCGCCCCCAGCTCGGGGTCGGCGAGGCGGCCGGAGATCATCCGCGCGCCGACGCTCATCCCGGCGAGCGACTCGTTGAGGTAGCTGGAGGCCCACTCGACCAGGCCCGGGTCGACCGGCTGCTCGAAGTCGAAGACGCGTTTGGCGACGTCGCCGGTCGAGGCGATCGCGATCGCCATCACCTTGGTCGGCTGCAGGCGCAGGACCTCAACCCGGTGGATCGTCGCCGTCGCCTGCGCCGGCGCGGTGGCCAGCGCCATCAGGTCGGTGACCTGGGCGAGCGTGGCGGTCGTCTCCCGCATCGCGTCGTCGATCTCACGCCGCAGGCGGGAGAGCTCCAGCTCGACTCCGGTCG
>DATDBO010000027.1:0-3135 GCA_036524775.1 Solirubrobacterales bacterium | reverse complement strand
CGCGAGAAGAAGGCGGCGGGGATCGACGTGATCAGCCTCGGGATCGGCGACCCGGACATGCCCACTCCCGACCACGTCGTCGAGGCGTTGCAGGCGGCCGTCGCCGAGAACGGCAACCAGAAGTACCCCTCGAACCGCGGGCGCGAGGAGTTCCGCCGCTCGCTCGCCGGCTTCTACGAGCGCCGCTTCGGCGTGGCGATCGACCCCGGCACCGAGGTGATGCCGGCGATCGGCGCGAAGGAGTGCATCTACAACCTCTGCTTCGCCTTCCTCGACCCCGGTGGCGTCGCGCTCGCCTCCGACCCCGGCTACCCCGTCTACACCGGCGGCCCGATCCTCGCCGGCGCGACGCCCGAGCTGCTGCCGCTGGTGCCGGAGCTCGGCTTCGCCCCGGACCTCAGCGCGGTGCCGGCCGACGTCGCCGCCAAGGCGCGGCTGATGTTCGTCAACTACCCCAACAACCCGACCGGCGCCGTCGTCCCGGAGGGCTTCTTCGAGCTGGTCGTCTCCTTCGCCCGCGAGCACGAGATCCTCGTCGTCCACGACAACGCCTACTCGGAGACGACCTACGACGGCTACGTCGCGCCGAGCTTCCTCTCGACCCCGGGCGCCAAGGAGGTCGGCGTCGAGGTCTTCTCGCTCTCCAAGGGCTTCAACATGACCGGCTGGCGCTGCGCGGCGATCCTCGGCAACGCCGAGGCGGTGCAGGCCTACTGGCGACTGAAGACGAACGTCGACTCGGGTCTGTTCGAGGCGGTGCAGATGGCCGGCGTCGCCGCGCTGGAGGGGCCGCCCGGGCCGCTCGAGCGGATGAACGAGACCTACGCCCGCCGCCGCGACCTGGTCGTCTCGGCGCTGGGCGAGATCGGCGTCGAGGTCAGCGCGCCGAAGGGCACGATCTACGTCTGGGCCCCGGTGCCGGAGGGGCACACCTCGACCTCCTTCGCCGAGCTGGTCCTGGAAGAGGCGGCGGTCGTCGTCTCACCGGGCTCGATGTACGGGCCGAGCGGTGAGGGCTTCTTCCGCATCGCCCTGACCACCCCGGACGAGCGCATCTCCGAGGCGGTCGAGCGGATGCGCGAGCACCTGGCGTAGCCGCCAAGCGCCCGCGCATCGCGAATTCGGGCTATTCGACCTCGACTTCGTCGACCATCCCCTTGAGGGCGTGGGGCGGGCCGCCCTGGCGGTCGCTGATGAAGCAGAGCAGCGCGTAGCGCCCCGGCTTCAGGTCGAGCGTGACGGCCTGGCCTTCGCCGCCTTCCAGGACCGCGGTGTTCCTGGTTTCGTCTTCTTCGATCGGCGGCTGGCCTTTTTCGGATTTGATCGCCTGCTCGACGTCGGCTGCCGTCGCATCGCCTTTCAGCGGCGCGGCGATCAGGTGGTGGGGCTCGTCGCCGGCGTTCTCGAAGTCGATCTCGACTTCGCCTGACGGCAGCTCTTCGGCTTCGAAGGCGTACTCGACGGCAGTTACCCTCGCGTCGCCCTCGACTTCGTCGCTCGATTCCTCACCGCTCACCTCCAGTGCCGGGACCGCTTTCGGGTCGGGCGGCCCCTGGCTGCCTTCGGTGTCGAAGGCGTAGTAGGTGCCCGGCTTGAGCACCTGAGTCACGGTCTGGCTCTCGCCCGGGCCCGTGATGCCGACGCCGCCGCCGGCGAAGAACCACTCGGGGAAGGGTTTGCCTGCCATCGCCTTTTCGAGCCCTTCGACGGTTTCCGCGGCGGAATGGTCGCCCTCGACTCGGATCAGCTGTAGGTCGGCTTCGCCGTTGCCCCGATTGCTGAGGGTGATCTCGGCGAGCCCCGTATCGGCGCTCGCCGGCCCTTCGATTTTCGTCCCTTTGCCCTGCTCGGTGACGGTGTAGGTGAGGGTCTGGGTCTCCTCCTCGTCGCCGCAGGCGACGAGCGCGGTTGCGGCGACGGCCGCGGCGATGCATGCAAGGACGCCCTGCCGGGCGCGACTGGCTCTCCGTTTCAAAACGGGTTCTCCTCTCGATTTGGACGCGACGATGGCCGGAGCGATACCCGGCACGGCGGACAAGCTAACGCTTGCTCCAGTAGCGGTCGAGGCCGCGCCACTGGTACTCGGGCGGCACACACTGGATCATCTCCGTCGCCGCCTCCTCGCTCTCGGCGTGCGCGGCGACCCGCTCGCGGTGGCGGCTCTCGTACTCGTCCTCGGGCAGCTCGCGCGCCAGCCGCGCCTCCTCGCGCAGGCGCTCGCGCACCGCGGCCAGGTGCTCGGCAGGCTCGTCGACCGCGGCGAAGTGGGTCAGGGCGAGGCGTTCGGGCGCCCACGCCTCGACGATGCCGATCGATTCCTCCCAGGCCTCGACGTCGATGTCGGGCGGCGGCGTCGGCGGGACGATCAGGTCGACGCCGGGGATCCGCACGGCGGCGACGTCGCCGACGAAAGCCGTGCCGCTCTCCTCGTGCAGGTAGCAGACGTGGTGGGAGGCATGGCCGGGGGTGTAGGCAACGCGCATCCCCAGCACGTTCTCGCCGCCGGAGAGGGGGTGGACGTTGCCCTCCGGCACGGGCACGATCTCGCCCCAGAGGCGCTCCATCGCCTCGCCGTAGAGGCGCTCGGCGCTGGCCAGCAGCTTCGAGGGATCGACCAGATGGGGCGCGCCCAGCTCGTGCACGTAGACCTCGAGATCGGGCCAACGCCGCACCAGCGCCCCGGTCGCGGCTGCATGGTCGAGATGGATGTGAGTCAGCAGCACCGCCCGCGGCCGCTCCTCACCCAAAGCCTCCAACAGCGTCGGCAGCGACGACTCGGGCCCAGGATCGACCAGCGCTTCGCCCACCTGCCAGCAGCCGATGACATGCGGCCGCCCCAGATGCATGACGTCGATCACGCGCATCCGCGCCAGCCTATGGGAGCCGGGGGAGGACTCGACGGAGCCTCCCCACTATCGCCCCGGAGAGCCCTCCCCCGGCTCATGGCTCTGCCCGTTGCTCGCCCGCCTTGAGCAGCCGCTCGCGCAGTTCGCGCTCGTCCTCCGGCGTGGGATCGAATTTGGAGGGGTCGGGGAGCTGGTCGAGCCCCGAGAGGCCGAAAAGGCGCTCGAAAAGCTCGGTCGTCTTGAAGATCGCGGCGCCGAAGCGCGAGCGGCCCGACTCCTCGATCAGGCC
>DATDBO010000026.1:0-19813 GCA_036524775.1 Solirubrobacterales bacterium | reverse complement strand
GCGACCGGCCCGGGCCTCGAGGAGCAGCTGCGCGAGCACGGCCTCACCCTGCGCCATTTCCCCCAGTCGTTCGAGTACTCGACCCTGGGCGGCTGGATCGCCACCCGGGCGGGCGGGCACTTCGCCACCCTCTACACCCACCTCGACGACCTGGTCGAGTCGACGCGCGCGATCACGCCGCGCGGGACCTGGGAGAGCCGGCGGCTGCCGGGCTCGGGGGCGGGGCCCTCCCCCGACCGGGCGCTGATCGGCTCGGAGGGAATCCTCGGCGTGATCGCCGAGGCCTGGATGCGGGTCCGCCCCCGGCCCGAGTTCAAGGCCTCCTGCGGGGTCGAGTTCGACGACTTCCTCGCCGCCGCCGCCGCGGTGCGCGAGATCTCCCAGTCCGGCCTCTACCCGAGCAACTGTCGCCTGCTCGATGCGCTCGAGGCGGGCACGACCGGCGCCGGCAGCGGCGAGAAGAGCCTGCTCGTGCTCGGCTTCGAGTCCGCCGGCATCCCCGTGGCGGCGCCGATGCAGCTGGCGCTGGCGATCGCCGCCGAGCACGGCGGCGAGCCCGGCGAGGTGCGCGAAAGCGCGGGGGGTGAGGACAAGGGTGACTCCGGCGCGGTCGGCGCCTGGCGCAACGCCTTCCTCTTCGCCCCCTACCTGCGCGACACCTTCGTCGCCTGCGGCGTCCTCTCGGAGACCTTCGAGACGGCGATCACCTGGGACCGCTTCGAGGACTTCCACGCGACGACGATGGACACCGTCCGCCGCAAGGTCGCCGAGGTCTGCGACGCCCCCTCCGACGGCCCCGGCGCCCCGCGCATCACCTGCCGCTTCACCCACGTCTACCCCGACGGCCCCGCCCCCTACTTCACCGTCATGGCCCCCGCCAAGCGCGGCGGCGAGGTCGAGCAATGGGACGAGATCAAGTCAGCCGCAAGCGAGGCAGTCATAGAGAACGGCGGCACGATCACCCACCACCACGCAGTAGGCCGAGACCACCGCCCCTGGTACGACCGCCAACGCCCAGCTCCTTTTGCAGCTTCCCTCCGCGCCGCCAAGCGCGAGCTCGACCCCGCGGGCATGCTGAATCCGGGTGTCCTGATCGATCCGTAGGTAGAGGTGGGGTGCCTCTCGAACGGGCGGATACTCAAAACGACGGCCTAATTAGGCCGTCGTTTGGACGGGCGAGAGGCACCCCACCTCTACCAATGCACGCCTTTCATCAAATGCGCAAACGCGACGGCCTCCGTAGTCGGCGCCTTGTCCGGCGCCTCGTCACCCTTCCCCTTCGCCGCCTGCGACTCCGGGAAGAGTTTGTAGGCGGTGTTGAGGATTTTGTCGCTGATCGTCGGGGCGACCGCGTAGAGCAGCTCGCCGAAGGTCCCCATCCGCGTCGCCACCTTCTTCGGCCTGCCGATCATCGCGCCGGCGATCATCTCCGCCGCCTCCTCGGGCGTGATCGCCGGGAACATGTCGTACATCCGCGTCGGCGCGATCATCGGCGTTCGCACCAGCGGCATGTAGATCGTCGTGATGTCGACCCCGTCGTCGACCACCTCGGAGGCGATCACCCGGCTGAAGGCATCCAGAGCCGACTTCGAGGCGACGTAGGCGGAGAAGCGGGGTGGATTGGTCTGGGCGCCGATCGAGCTGACGTTGATGACGTGGCCCGCTTTGCGCGCCTGCATCGAGGGCAGCAGCGCCAGGATCAATTTCAGGGCACCGAAGTAGTTGATCTGCATCGTCCGCTCGTAGTCGTGGAAGCGGTCGTAGGCGAGCTTGACCGAGCGGCGGATCGAGCGGCCGGCGTTGTTGACCAGGACGTCGACCTGGCCGTGGTAGGCGAGCACCTCCTCGGCCATCCGCGCGACGTCCTCCATGTCTGACATGTCGCAGCGGTGGATGTGGGCGATTCCGCCGGCTGTCTCGATCTCCCGTTTGGTCTCCTCCAGCTTGTCGACCGAGCGGGCGACCAAGAGCACCGTCGCGCCGGCGTCGGCGACCTTGACCGCGGTCGCCTTGCCGATCCCCGAAGAGGCGCCGGTGATCAGCACGACCTTGCCCCGCACCGCGGCAGAGAGCGTGCGGTCCTTGAACAGGTCGGGGTCGAGGTTGCGCTCCCAGTAATCCCAGACGCGGTCGGCGTAGCTATCCAGCGGCGGCACCTCGATGCCGCTGCCGGCCAGCACCCGCTGCGTCTCGGTGGAGTCGAACCGGGTCGGGTAGTTGACGTACTGGAGCACGCCGGGCGGGATGCCGACTCGGTTCAGCGCGACCTTCAGCGCCTGCTTGGCGGGCGGGAAGAAACGCAGGCCGGTGCGGGCCAGGCTCGTAACCGGGTCGGTGATGCCGGAGTCGAGCTGCAGCGCCGCCTGCGGCGCGTCGGCGGCGCGAGCGAAGAGGTTGAGCACCTCGCCCGCGGTCTTCGGCCGCGGGTCGGTGAGGTGGAAGGCGCGCCCGTCGAGGTCCGCCTCGTGAGCGATGTGGTCGATCGCCGCGGCGACGTAGTCGACCGGGACGATGTTGATCTCGCCGCCTTCGATCCCGACGATCGGCAGCCGGCCGGGCAGCACCCGCCGCGCCTGCTGCAGCAGCTTGAACATGTAGTAGGGGCCGTCGACCTTGTCGATCTCCCCCGTGCGCGAGTCGCCGACGACGATCCCCGGTCGGTAGACCCGCCAGGGCCGGCGGCATTCCTCGCGCACGACCCGCTCGGACTCGTGCTTGGTGCGGAAGTACGGATGCGTGTCGAGGTCTTCGGCCTCCTCGAACATGTCCTCGGTCCAGGTGCCCTTGTAGAGGCCGGCGGCGGCGATCGAGCTGACCTGGTGGAAGCAGCCGGCCTCGATCGCGCCCGCGAGTTCTACCGCGTGGCGGGTGCCCTCGACGTTGGCCACCTCCTGCGCCTCGGCGCCGGCGGCCATGTCGTAGATCGCCGCCAGATGGAAGAAGTGGTCGATGTCGCCGCGCAACATGACCAGGTCCTCCTCGGAGACGCCGAGGCCGGGCTGGGAGAGATCGCCGTCGACCGGCACGACCCGCGCCCCGTCGGCGCCCCAGGCGGTCCGCAGCTCCTCCAGCCGACCGCGCGACCCGGCCCGCACGAGCGCGTAGATCGTGCCCTCACGCTGCAGCAGCCGGGCGACCAGGTTGCGACCGATGAACCCGGTCGCTCCGGTGACGAAGTAGTTCATCGCTCTTTCATACACTCAATCGACAGATGGCGCAAACCGCGACCATGCAGATCCAGATGCCCGAGATGGGCGAGTCTGTAACCGAGGGGATCGTTCTCGAGTGGCACGTCGCCGAGGGCGACTTCGTCGCCGAGGGCGACACGGTGGTCGAGGTGTCGACCGACAAGGTCGACGCGGAGGTGCCGGCGCCGGCGGACGGGGTGATCACCAAGCTGATCGCGGCGGTGGACGACGAGGTGCCGGTGGGGGCGCCTCTCGCCGAGATGGAGCCGGGCGCTAACGGAGCTTCCGCCGAGGGTTCGGATGCCTCAGCCGCGGGTCCTGTCGCGGCAGGGGACCCACCACCCCCTGCGGTAGCTAAAGCTTCCTCGGGGGTGGTCCCCCCTACCGCGCCACCCGCGGACGGGGGCAACGGAGTGCGCGCGACTCCCGTCGCCCGTCGCATCGCTGCGGAGCGCGGGGTGGATCTCGATGCCGTCAACGGCAGCGGGCCGGGAGCGAAGGTGACCAAGGACGATGTGCTTGCCGCTGCCGATGGGGGGAATGGGGTGGCCGCGGCGCCCGTCGCCGGTGAGGCGAAGCCGCTGCGGGGGCCGGCGGCGATGTTGGCTCAGGCGATGGGTGATAGTCGGGAGGTTCCTACTGCTACTTCGTTCCGAACGATCGCGGTCGACACGCTCGATGCGAAACGGAAGGCTTTGAACGGGCAGTTGAACGAGCGGGGGTTGAAGGTTTCGTTCACGCATCTGATCGCGTGGGCGATCGTGCGGGCGGCTAAGGAGTGGCCGGTGATGGTGCGGACCTTCGAGGAGCGCGAGGGCAAGCCGTTCGCGATCGAGGGCGGCCCGGTCAACCTCGGCATCGCCGTCGACGTCGAGCGCAAGGACGGCTCGCACAGCCTGATGGTCCCCGCGATCAAGGGCGCCGACGGGCTCGACTTCGCCGCCTTCCACTCCTACTACGAGGACCTGATCACGAAGACGCGCGAGAACCGCCTCAGCGCCGACGACTTCCAGGGCACCAACATCTCGCTGACCAACCCGGGCGGGATCGGGACCGTCGCCTCCGTCCCCCGCCTGATGAAGGGCCAGAGCGCGATCGTCGCCGCCGGGGCGATCGCCTACCCGCCCGAGTGGGCGCACGCGTCGCCCGATCGCCTGCGGCAGCTCGGTGTCGCGAAGACGATGACGCTGACCTCGACCTACGACCACCGGGTGATCCAGGGTGCCGAGTCGGGTGCCTTCCTGCGCCGCATCGAAGGGCTGCTCGAGGGCGACGACGGCTTCTACGAGGCGGTCGCCGGCGACCTCGGGATCGACGCGGCGCCGCTCGCGGCCGCCCACCCCGCCTCGGCCTCGGCGCCGCCGCTCGGCGCCCCGCCGGCGCCCGCCACGCCGGGCGGCCCCGACGAGGAGCTGCTCCGCGCCGTCCAGGCCGCCACCTCGCTGCTCAAGGGCTACCGAACCCACGGCCACCTCGCCGCCCGCCTCGACCCGCTCGGCCGCGAGCCCAAGGGCGACCCGGCGATCCAGCCGGAGAACCTCAACCTGACGCCCGAGCTGATGGCCCGCGTGCCGGCATCGATCCTGCGCATCGGCGTGCCCGGCGAGACCCTGCTCGACGTGCTGCCGCGCATGCGCGAGGCCTACTGCGGCACGATCGCCTACCAGTTCGAGCACCTCTCCTCGCACCAGCAGCGGACCTGGCTGCGCGAGATGGTCGAGACCGGCGCCCATCGCCGGCCGCTCGCCGAAGACGAGAAACGTCGCCTGCTCGACCGCCTGATCGACGTCTTCGAGTTCGAGCGCTTCGTCGAGAAAGCGTATTTGGGGCAGAAGATCTTCTCGATCGAGGGCCTCGACGCGATCGTGCCGATGCTCGACGAGCTGTTCACCCTCGCCCATCGCGCCGAGGCCGAAGAGGTCGTGCTCGGCATGGCCCACCGCGGCCGGCTCAGCGTCCTCGCCCACAACCTCGGCCGCTCGGTCGAGTCGATCCTCGCCGAGTTCGAGGGCGCGAAGCAGATCGAGCAGGTCAAGGCCGTCGCCTCGATCCCCCACGGCGGCACCGGCGACGTCAAGTACCACTACGGCCACCGGGGGACCTACGAGGACTTCGAAGGCGAGAAGGTCGACGTGCGCCTCTACCCCAACCCCAGCCACCTGGAGTTCGTCGACCCCGTGGTCGAGGGCGGGGCTCGCTTCCTGCAGTCGGAGATCGATGGGGCGAAGCTCGAGCACAAGCCGAAGCGCGCGGTGCCCGTGCTGCTGCACGGCGACGCCGCCTTCCCCGGCCAGGGCGTGGTCGCCGAGACGCTCAACCTGCAGGCGCTGCGCGGCTACACGACCGGCGGCACGATCCACGTCATCCAGGACAACCAGGTCGGCTTCACCACCGACCCCGAGGACGCCCGCTCGACCCCCTACGCCGCCGACATGGCGAAGGGGTTCAACATCCCGATCGTCCACGTCAACGCCGACGACGTCGAGGCCTGCTCCTCGGCGGTCCGCCTGGCGATGGCCTTCCGCGAGCGCTGGGGCCGCGACATCGTCATCGACGTGATCGGGTACCGCCGCTACGGTCACAACGAGACCGACGAGCCCGCCTACACCCAGCCGGCGATCGCGGCCAAGATCAAGGCCCATCCCCCGGTTTCCGAGCTCTACGCCGAGAAGCTGGTCGAGGAGGAGGCGATCTCGCGCGAGGAAGTCGAGGCCGCGCACAAGGCGCGCCACGACGAGATGTCGGCGGCGCTGAAGGACCTGCGCCGCAAGATGGAGCTGGGCGAGTACGAAGACCCGACCGTGACCACCAGCGCCACCGGCGAGCTCGACCGTACCGCCAGCCCACCGGTCGAGACCGCCGTCGAGGAGCGGAAGCTGGGCGAGCTGAACGAGGCGCTGCTCAACGTGCCGGAGAGCTTCACGATCCACCGCAAGCTGCGCAAGCCGCTCGACAACCGGCGGGAGGCGCTGGACGAGGGCGGCATCGACTTCGGCCACGCCGAGGCGCTCGCCTTCGCCTCGCTGCTGACCGACGGCGTCCACACGCGCCTCACCGGGCAGGACACCGAGCGCGGCACCTTCTCCCACCGCCACCTCGTCCTGCACGACGAGAAGACCGGCCTGCCCTACTGCCCGATGCAGAACCTCCCCGCCGCCAAGGCCCCCTTCGAGCTCTACAACAGCCCGCTTTCGGAGATCGCCTGCCTCGGCTTCGAGTACGGCTACTCGGCGGCCGACCCCGATGCGCTGGTCCTCTGGGAGGCGCAGTTCGGCGACTTCGCCAACGCGGGCCAGGTGATCGTCGACAGCTTCATCGTCTCCGGCGAGGCCAAGTGGGGCCAGACCAGCCGCCTCACTCTGCTGCTGCCGCACGGCTACGAGGGCTCCGGGCCGGAGCACTCCAGCGCTCGCATCGAGCGCTTCCTTGCGCTCGCCGCCGAGGGCAACATCCGCATCGCCAATCCCAGCACCGCCGCGCAGTACTTCCACCTGCTGCGCCGGCAGGCGCTGATCCGCAAGGCGCGGCCGCTGGTCGTGTTCACGCCGAAGGGCCTGCTGCGCCTCGACCGCGCCACCGCCACGCTCGAGGAACTGACCAAGGGCGAGTTCCAGCTGATCATCGACGACCCGAGTGCCAGCGAGCGGCGCGAGAAGGTCGAACGCCTCGTGCTGTGCACCGGCAAGGTCTTCTGGGACATCGACGCCAGCGAACGACGTGCGGCGGCGGAGAACGTCGCGATCGCCAGGGTCGAGCTGCTCTACCCCTTCGCCAAGGAGCAGCTGAAGGAGCTGATCGCCTCCTACCCGAACCTGAAGGAGATCGTCTGGGCGCAGGAGGAGCCGCGCAACATGGGCGCCTGGAAGGTGATGTCGCGGCGCATGCCCGACCTCCTGCCCGGGGGCGTCGAGCTGGGCTACGTGGGCCGGCCGACCCGGGCGAGCCCGGGCGAGGGCTACTCGGTTTCCCACGCGCGCGAGCAGGAGCGGATCGTGCTCACCGCGCTCACCCCCGGGGCGTAGGGGGAGGGTGGGGGTGTCCCTCCGCTTGCTGGGTTTTTCGCCTGAGGAGGTTGCCGCCGTCCGAGGTCGCCGCTGGGGCGAAAAACAGGACGCCGCGCACTCCGGGACACCCCCACCCTCCCCTCTCGATCCATGAGGAAGCCCGTCCCGGGAGAGCTGTTCGTTTGGGTCAAGCGCGTTTCTTGGGTTGAGCTTGGGGTTTTTGCCGGATTGCTTTTCTTTTGGCTGATGCCTGGGTTTGAGACTGAGACCATGCTGTTTGGATGGGCACACGGGCTTGGATTTATTGCGCTCTGCCTCCTTATCTGGGTCGCGTGCATCAGGCGTGAGGCGCCCTATACGTTGCTGGCCGCGACGCTCACCCCGGTCGGCCCGGTCGGCAGCGTGATCGGGATCGAGCTGATCGAGCGACGTGGCTGGGGCATCGGCGATTCGGCACAGAAAGCCGCGTAATCGCCGGAGATCCGCTCAAAAAGCCTTGACCTCAGAGTCCGCAGGCGTTATAGGTAGAAGGTGACTGTTCGGCTCGAACAGTCCCGTTCGAGAGAACAGGCGCGTCGGCATCCCTCCCTGGCTACCGACGCATAGGTGCAGTGAGGGTCGCGCGGACCCCCTGCCTCCCGCGGCCCCGCTGCGCCATGGGCTGTCTGGCGGCGTCGGACTGGCGCGATGCGGCGTCCTCGGGAGCCGAAGTAGTGGACTACTCCGGCTCCCTGCGTCCTTGCCTCGCTTGTCCGACGCTCGCCAGACAGCCCATGGCTAGTTCCTTAAATTTCGTAGGACAGTCTGCAGGATGCCGCCGTTTTGGAAATACGTGACCTCGTTGGGCGTATCTAGACGGACGGTTGCCTCGAATTTCACATCGTCCGCAGTCACGGTGACGGTTTTTGTCTTACCTTCTTCCAAATCACCCACGCTGATCGTCTCTTCTCCCGTGAGGCCGAGGGATTGGATCGACTCTCCTTCGGGGAACTGGAGGGGGAGGACGCCCATGCCTATGAGGTTGGAGCGGTGGATGCGCTCGAATGACTGGGCGATCACGGCGCGGACGCCGAGCAGCTTGGTCCCCTTGGCGGCCCAGTCGCGCGAGGAGCCCGAGCCGTACTCCACGCCGGCGAGGACGACCAGCGGCACGCCCTCCTCCGCGTAGGCCGTCGCCGCCGCGAAGATCGTCGTCTCCTCGCCGTCGGGGAAGCGGCGGGTGAAGCCACCCGCCTTCTCGACCAGCAGGTTGCGCAGGCGGATGTTGGCGAAGGTGCCGCGGATCATCACCTCGTGGTTGCCGCGGCGCGAGCCGTAGGAGTTGAAGTCGCGCGGCTCGACCCCCTGCTCGATCAGCCACTCCCCCGCCGGGCTCGCCTTCTTGATGGCGCCGGCGGGCGAGATGTGGTCGGTGGTGATCGAGTCGCCGAGCAGGGCGAGCACGCGGGCGCCCTCGATCGGCTCGATCGGCGGCGGCTCGGCCGGCATGCCCTCGAAGAAGGAGGGCTTGCGCACGTAGGTCGAGTCGGGCCAGGTGTAGCGGTCGCCCTCGGGCACCTCGACCGCCTTCCAGGTCTCGTCGCCCTCGAGCACGCCGCCGTAGTTGCGGGTGAACATCTCCGAGGCGATCGAGCGGCCGATCGTCTCCTTCACCTCGGCCGGATCGGGCCAGACGTCGCGCAGGTAGACCGGCTCGCCGTCGCTTCCCTCGCCGAGCGGCTCGCTGCCCAAGTCGACGTCCATGCGGCCGGCGAGGGCGTAGGCGACGACCAGCGGCGGGCTGGCCAGGTAGTTGGCCTTGACGTCCTGGTTGATCCGGCCCTCGAAGTTGCGGTTGCCGGAGAGCACCGAGCAGACCGTGAGGTCGTGGGCCTCGACGGCGGCCGAGATCTCCGCCGGCAGCGGCCCCGAGTTGCCGATGCAGGTCGTGCAGCCGTAGCCGACCAGGTTGAACTGGAGCGCGTCGAGGTACTCGGTCAGCCCCGCCCGCTCGAGGTACTCGGTGACCACGGTCGAGCCGGGCGCCAGCGAGGTCTTCACCCATGGCTTGCGGGTGAGCCCGCGTTCGACGGCGTTGCGGGCGAGCAGGCCCGCGCCGATCATCACCGAGGGGTTGGAAGTGTTGGTGCAGCTGGTGATCGCCGCGATCACGACGTGGCCGTGGTCGAGCGCGAAGCTGGTGCCGTCCTCGAGCGTCACCTCGACCTCGTCGCCGCGGCGATTCGCGAGCGTCGCCTGAGGGGCGCCGGTGGTGGCCTGGCGCGGCTTGCCGTTGTCGTCGTCGTGGTCCTCGGCCGGGGGATCGGAGGCAGGGAAGGACTCTTCGATCGCCTCGTCGCGACCGTTGCCCATCCGCTCCACCGCCCCGGGGGCGAACTCCGCGAGCGCTCCGAGGAAGGCCTCCTTGGCCTGCGCCAACGGCACCCGGTCCTGCGGCCGTTTCGGCCCGGCGATGCTTGGCTCGACCTCGCTCAGGTCGAGCTCCAGCGTCGCCGAGAAGGTCGGGTCCTCGGAGTCGTCCTGGCGGAACATGCCCTGCTCGCGGGCGTAGGCGTCGACCAGCTCGATCTGCTCGGTCGGCCGCCCGGTCAGCTCCAGGTAGCGCAGCGTCTCGGCGTCGACCGGGAAGATCGCGCAGGTCGAGCCGAACTCCGGCGACATGTTGCCGATCGTCGCCCGGTCGGCGAGGCCCAGGGTCGAGAGGCCGGGGCCGAAGAACTCGACGAACTTGGATACGACGCCGTGCTCGCGCAGCATCTCGGTCACGGTCAGCACCAGATCGGTCGCGGTCGAGCCCGGCGGCAGCTCGCCGTCGAGCCTGAAGCCGATCACCTGCGGCAGCAGCATCGAGACCGGCTGGCCGAGCATCGCCGCCTCGGCCTCGATCCCACCGACGCCCCAGCCGAGCACGCCAAGGCCGTTGACCATCGTCGTGTGCGAGTCGGTGCCGACCAGCGTGTCGGGGTAGGCCTGGAGGGCGCCGGCGCGCTCGGAGCTGTAGACGACCTGGGAGATGTGCTCGAGGTTGACCTGGTGGCAGATGCCGGTCGCCGGCGGCACGACGCTGAAGTTGTCGAAGGCCTCCCGTCCCCACTTGAGGAAGGAGTAGCGCTCGCGGTTGCGTTCGAACTCGCGCTCGGCGTTGATCGCGAAGGCGCGCTCGTTGCCGAAGGCGTCGACCTGGACCGAGTGGTCGATCACCAGGTCGACGTCGACCAGCGGGTTGATCTTCTCGGGATCGCCGCCGATCTCGGCCATCGCGTCGCGCATCGCCGCCAGGTCGACCACGGCCGGGACGCCGGTGAAGTCCTGCATCAGCACCCGCGCCGGTTGGTAGGGGATCTCGACGCTGGGCGTCGCCGCCGCATCCCAGCTCGCGATCGCCTCGACGTCCTCCTTCGTCGCGGAAACGCCATCCTCCAACCGCAACACGTTCTCCAGCAGGACCTTCAGGGAGTAGGGCAACCGCGCCACATCGAACCTCTCCTGCAGGGCGTCGAGGCGGAAGACCTCATAGGAGCGGCCGGCGACGTCGAGGGTCGCGCGGGCGCCAAAGGAGTCGAGACTGCTCACAACTTCAAAGCTAGCGCTAGCGCTTGTCTGATTGTCCTTTGGCGACTACGGCGGCGGCCTTCTGGCCGGCGTCGCCGCTCGCGATCTTGACCGAGAGCCCCGGGGTGGCGAGGGCGAAGTGGGCCAGGAGGCGCTGCTGTGGCGGGGCGACCGTGACCTCCACCTTGTTTCGCTCGATGGCCTTTACGACGGCGTCCGCGACCTGCTTGGGGGTTCCGGTGCCGAGGCCCTTGATCGGCGGGGCGCCGGAGTCCGAGTACATACCGGCTTCGCGAATCGTCCCCGGGGAAACCAGTGACACGCCAATACCCTTCGGGTCGAGGTCGGCGCGCAAGCCAAGTGCGAAGCCCCTGAGGCCGAACTTCGTTGCGTTGTAGATCGAGGAGAGCGGCGTCGCCGACTTGCCCGAGAGCGAAGAGATGAAGACCATGTGGCCGGAGCCACGCTCGAGCATCGTCGGCTCCAGTGCCCGTGCGAGCAAGATCGGCGCCTCGAGGTTGACGCGCAGGGCGCCGGTCAGCTTTTCGGACGAGAAGTCGGTCAGCCGGCCGGTCGCCGGTAGGCCGGCGTTGGCAACGAGAATGTCTACGCCGCCCGCTTCGGCGGCGAGCTTCTCCGCTGCGCCGGGCTCAGCCAAATCTGATGGGAGCACGCGATGTTCCTCGCCGGGGAGCTCCGCGGCGAGCGCCTCAAGGGCATCCGCCTTGCGGCCGGACAGCACCAGCTTTGCGCCGCCCGCGGCTAGCGCGGCGGCAATCTCCCGCCCGAGACCGCCCGTGGCGCCGGTGAGCAGAGCCGATCGACCTGAAAGTTCCATCCCGAGCCGCAAGCTACCAGCCGCCCGGTCGAGAGGAATTCGGGATGAAAGTGCGAAAGGCCACAAAATGTTTGTTTTTCGTGAGCATCCGCCCGGAGGATCGTCTACACTGCCCGCCGTTCCGAACAACCGAAACGCCTAATCCCGCCGACCACCAGGCGACGCGGGAACGGGGGAACCACGTTTTCGGGGCTAACTCGCCCATCTGGGCGGGGGCGCAGGCTCCTTTTCGCGCCAGCCCGACAGCTAACCCCGTAGGCCGACGAAGGAGATCGGTTTGCTGAAGAGCTACTCAAAGACCAAGGCGGGGCTCGTCGCGTTCGCGGCGCTGGCCGTCCTCGCCTTCTTCGCTCCATCCGCCGGCGCCGCTTGCGACGGCGGCGGCCTGACGCCCGCCGAAGTGGACATGTGCACGCCGACGCCGAAAGCGCGGCTGCTCTCGAACGGGATGCTGATCCCGCCAAAGTCCGCACCGCCCCGGGTCAAGGCCGTGATCGCAGCCGCGAACAGGATCCGCAACAAGCCCTACATCTACGGCGGCGGCCACGCCCGCTGGCAGGACAAGGGCTACGACTGCTCGGGCTCGGTCAGCTACGCGCTCAAAGGCGGCAACTTCCTCACCAGCCCGATGCCCTCGGGCCCGCTGGCCGACTGGGGCATGTCCGGCGAGGGGCGCTGGATCAGCGTCTACTCCAACCCGGGGCATGCCTACGCGGTGATCGCCGGCTACCGCTGGGACACCTCCGGCAACAGCGACGGCAAAACCGGCCCGAGCTGGCACGAGGACGTGCGCAGCAGCGCCGGCTTCGTCGCCAGGCACCCGGCCGGCTACTAGGACGAGAACAGACTTCGGGGCAGGGGTCCCGTAGGCCACCCCGGCCAAGCGGCCGGGGTGGTTTTGTCCTTGCTTTCCTGAACTGCTCGGATAACTTCTCCATGTAGCTAGTCCACCCGACATCCGCTTGGTCAACCTCACCAAGCACTACGGTGAGGTGCGGGCGGTTGCGGGCATCGACCTGGAAGTAGAGGCAGGGGAGTTCTTCACCCTGCTCGGGCCGTCGGGGTCGGGCAAGACGACGACGCTGCGGATGATCGCCGGCTTCGAGCAGCAGAGCGGCGGCACGATCGAGTTGGCCGGACAGGACATGACCGGGGTCCCCCCGTACGACCGCGCGGTCAACACGGTCTTCCAGGATTACGCCCTGTTCCCACATATGAGCGTCGGCGAGAACGTCGCCTACGGGCTGCGCGTCGCCGGGGTCGACAGGTCGGAGCGGGCGCGTCGCCGCGACGAGGCGCTGGAGATGGTCCGCCTGCCCGGCTACGCCGAGCGCAAGCCCGGCGAGCTCTCGGGCGGGCAGCGCCAGCGGGTGGCACTGGCACGCGCGATCGTCAACCGCCCCCGGGTGCTGCTGCTCGACGAGCCGCTTGGCGCGCTCGACCTGAAGCTGCGCGAGCAGATGCAGGAGGAGCTGAAGACGATCCAGGGAGAGGTCGGGATCACCTTCGTCTACGTCACCCACGATCAGGACGAGGCGCTGCGGATGAGCGACCGGATCGCCGTCTTCAACCGGGGTCGAATCGAGCAGGTCAGTCCGCCGATCGAGCTCTACGAGCAGCCCGCGACCGAGTTCGTCGCCGGCTTCGTCGGCGTCTCCAACCTGCTCGAGCGGGAGGGGACACGCTTCACGATCCGGCCGGAGAAGATCCAGCTGCTCGACCCGGCGACCAGGCCCAACGGCCTGCGCACCGAGCGCGGCCGGATCGCGACCGTCGCCTACGCCGGCATGGTCACCCGCTACACGGTGGCCCTCGAGGGCGGCGGAGAGCTTCAACTCGTACGGCAGAACGCGGAGAGCGCGTCGAGCGACGCGCCATCCGAGCAGGGCAGGGAGGTGCTGGTGGGCTGGCGTCCGGAGCACACGGTCGCGGTCCGTGGACGACAACCAGAGGAGGAATCCCCGTGAGGACTCAGGACGCACATCCCGGACGGACGGCTTGGCTCGTGATCGCCGGCCTGCTCGCCTTCATGCTGCTGCTCGCCGGCTGCGGCGGAGGCGATGACGACTCGACGAGCGCGGAACTGACCAAAGTCGGCAAGGGCGAGGGGCAAGTCGACCTGATCGCCTGGGCCGGCTACGTCGAACCCGAATGGACCAAATCGTTCGAAAAAGAAACCGGCTGCAAGGTCAGCAGCAAGGTCGCCGGCACCTCTGACGAAATGGTGCAGCTGATGCGCAGCGGCCAGTACGACGGAGTCTCGGCCTCGGGCAACGCCTCGGCGCGCCTGGTCGAGGGCGGCGACGTCGACCCGGTCAACGTCGAGCTCGTCCCCAACTACGAGACGATCTTCGACGATCTCAAGGATCAGCCCTACAACACCTTCGACGGCACCCACTACGGAATCCCCCACGGGCGCGGGGCCAACCTGCTGATGTGGAACTCGGACGCAGTCAAACCGGGGCCGGTCTCCTGGAACGTGATGCTCGATCCGAAAGTCGCGTCCAAATACAAAGGCAAAATCAGCGCCTACGACGACCCGATCTACATCGCCGACGCGGCCGTCTACCTGAAGACGCACCAGCCAGACCTGGAGATCGACAATCCCTACCAGCTGAACGACGAGCAGTTCGAAGCGGCGGTCGACCTGCTGAAAGAACAGCAACCCAACGTGGGCGAATACTGGTCCGAAGCGGCGAAGCAGATCTCCGCCTTCGCCGGCGGCGACGTCGATGTCGGCACGACCTGGCAATACCAGTACTTCCTCCTGGAAGAAGAAGGAAAACCGGTTGCGGCGAGCCCGGCGAGCCAGGGCTTCTTGCCCGAAGAGGGCGCGACCGGGTGGTCGGACACTTGGATGATCAGCTCAGAAGCGAAACATCCGAACTGCATGTACATGTGGATGGACCACATCGTCTCGCCGAAAGCGAACGCCCAGGTCGCCGAATACTTCGGCGAGGCGCCGGCGCAGGAACTCGCCTGCGAAGAGACCGCCGAGAAAGGGTTCTGCGCCAAATACCACGCCGAAGACCCCGGCTTCTGGAAACGCGTCTACTACTGGGAAACCCCGCTGGCGGACTGCGGCGACGGCTCCGGGGACTGCAAGGACTACAACGAGTGGGTCCGCGCCTGGACCACGATCAAAGGCTGATCGCCGGGCCCTGACGGATGGCGGGTGAAGCGGTCGTGGAGAGGGGCTCGGCGGGCAAACGGCTCGCCGGCCTCTTCCACGGCCGCCCCCGCCTGCAGGTGGGAGGCCTTTTGGCGGGCCCGGTCGGGTGGCTGGTCGTCGGCTACCTCGGCTCGCTCGCCGTCCTCCTGATCGCCGCCTTCTGGACGGTCGACCCGCTCTCCGGCGAGGTGGTCCAGAGCTTCAGCCTGGAAAACCTGGAGACGATCGTCACCGAACCGGTCTATCGCGACATCGCCCGACGGACGATCCTGCTCGCCGCCCTGGTAACCCTGACCGACGCGATCCTGGCCTTCCCGATCGCCTTCTACATGGCCAAGCTGGCGAGCCGCCGCGGCAAGGCGGTGCTCGTGGTGGCGATCCTGCTGCCGCTCTGGTCCAGCTACCTGGTCAAGGTCTACGCCTGGCGGACGCTGCTCTCCGAGGGCGGCGTGCTCAACTGGGCGCTCGACCCGCTCGGCCTCAGCGGGCCCGGCTTCGGCATGGTCGCCCTCTGGCTGGTGATGAGCTACCTCTGGCTGCCGTACATGATCCTGCCGATCTACGCCGGCCTGGAGCGCATCCCCGACTCGCTGATCGCCGCCTCCGAGGACCTCGGCGCCTCGCCCCTCACCACCTTCCGGCGGGTGATCCTGCCGCTCGCCTTCCCGGCGGTGGTCGCCGGCTCGATCTTCACCTTCTCGCTGACGCTCGGCGACTACATCGCCCCCCGGCTCGTCTCCAACGAGCAGCTGATCGGCAACGTGATCTTCAACAACATCGTCAACGACCAGCCCTTCGCCGCAGCCCTGACCCTGATCCCGATCGTCGTGATGATCGCCTACCTGCTCGTCGCCCGCCGCCTGGGCGCCTTCGAGCACATCTAGGGGCCTCGCGTGCGGCTCTCCAGACGGGCACACCTGCTCCTCCGCCTCGCGGTCGGCGTCGGGCTTGCCTTCATCTACGTACCGCTGCTGGTGATCGCGCTCTACGCCTTCAACGCGAGCAGCGTCCTCGAGTGGCCGCCTCCGGGCCTCACCCTCGACTGGTTTCCCGAGGCGATCGAGAGCCGGCCGGCGCGCGACGCCCTGCTGACCTCGCTCAAAGCGGCGCTGGCGGCGACCGCGATCGCGTTGCTGCTTGGCACCCTCGCCTCGCTGGCTGTCGCGCGCCACCGCTTCTTCGGCCGCGAGACGATCTCCTTCCTGGTGATCCTGCCGATCGCGCTGCCGGGGATCGTCACCGGCGTCGCGATCAGCAACACCTTCACCCAGGTGCTCGGCGTCGACCTCGGCCTCTTCACCGTGATCGTCGGCCACGCCACCTTCTGCATCGTCGTCGTCTACAACAACGTGGTCGCCCGCCTGCGCCGCGTCTCGACCTCCTTCGAGGAAGCCTCGGCCGACCTCGGCGCCCACACCTGGCAGACCTTCCGTTTCGTCACCCTGCCCAACCTGCGGACCGCGCTCGGCGCCGGCGCCCTGCTCGCCTTCGCCCTCTCCTTCGACGAGATCATCGTCACCACGTTCACGATCGGCGCCGGCGAGGAAACGCTGCCGATCTGGATCTTCCGCAACCTCTTCCGCCCCAACCAGCTGCCGATCGTCAACGTCGTCGCCGTGCTGGTGATCCTCGCCTCGATCGTCCCCGTCTACCTCGCCCACCGGCTGACCCGCGAGGAAGGCGGTGCGGCGACCGCGCGGGGCGGCCCGGTCGAGGCCGAGGCGACCGCGGTGCCGTAGTCGGCCGCCGCGGCGCGCTCGTCGAGGAGGCTAGTCGCGCGGCTGGAACGGATTGTGGACTTGCACGCCGGCGTAGTCCTGGCCGTCGCTCAAGTCCTCGGAGAGGACCGTCTCGCAGCCGGTCGCGCGCGCGGCCTCGAGGATCGCGGCGTCCCAGTAGGAAATCCCGAATCGGTCGCGAGTCGCGAGCGCGGCCAGCATCACCTGCGTCGTGACGTCGACAACCGGGAAGCGAAGGAAGGACTCCACCAGCCTCGCCGCCTGCTCGTGGGTCAGCGGGTCCGAGCGGCTCTCGCGCGTCGCCTGGACGTAGAACTCCTGCAGCACCTGGACCGATAGCGCAAGGTCCCGCTCGGCGAGGATGTCCCGGGCGCGCTGGGCCTTGTGCAGCTCCTGCGGGTCTCGCGAGACGGCGTAGAGCAGGATGTTGGTGTCAACGAACCGCACGCCCGTGGAGCTCGTCGCGGTCGAGTCGATCGGCTCCCCGGAACCGGCCTATGTCGGCGAGCACCCGATCCTGCAGAGCCTCCAGCCGAGAGAACTCGGAGTCGCGCTCCTCGAGGGAGCGCAGGTAGTGGGTCACGAGGGCGCTGACCGAGCTTCCCCCTTCGGCCGCGCGGACTTTCGCCGCCCGATAGACGTCCTCGGGAACCGACACCGTGATATTTTTCATGTGCACCACAGCTACACAGTAGCACAGCCCCGCGCCTACTGCCTCGCCAAGCGCTCCGCTTCCTCCGCGCCCACGTAGGGCGCCAGGGTCAGCTCGACGAGGTCCGGGAGCAGCTCCTCCAGCTGCTCGGTGCGGCCGGCGCTGATCTCGCGCACGATCAGCGAGACGATGCCGCCGACCAGCGTCTCCTCGGTCGCCTCCGGCAGCGGTCGCTCACCGCCGTGCTCGGGCCGGCCGGCCTTGAGGATCTCGACCAGGCCCTGCATCGAGGCGCGATGACGGGCGGCGATCTCGCCCCCGGCGGCGACCGGCTCGATCATGCAGAGGCGGGCCAGCTCGGGCTCGCCGGCGAGGAAGCGCAGCATCGTCGCCAGCGCGGCGCGCACCTTCTGCGGCCACTCCTCGAAGGACTCGGCCGCCGCCCGCATCGCGGCGGCAATGTGGTCGGCGACCATCTCGTAGGCGGCGAGGAAGCAGGCTTCCTTGTCGGCGAAGTGCTCGTAGAAGGTGCGCCGGGAGACCGAGGCGGCCTTGGTGATGTTGGCGACGGTGGTCGCGTTGTAGCCGCGCTCGGCGACGGTGTCGACCAGCGCGGTGACGATCCGCTCGCGCTGGTTCTGGACGATGAACTCACGCGGCAACCCGTGCCGGCCGGCGGGCAGGCGCGGCGACGGCGCCACGGTCGCGGCGGGCTCCTCCCCTTTTTTCGCCTTCCCCTTTGCCACGGACCGACGATACCCCAGAGGCGGGCGGCGGCGACGCGCCTAGCGCAGCGGCTGGACCAGCAGCTCGTCCTCGGCGGCGCGGGCGCCGAGGTAGGGCATCGTCGCCAGGTAGATCAGCTCGGGCAGGAACTCCTCGCCGCGCTCGACCGAGCCCGATTCGACCTTGCCGAGCAGCGTGCCGTAGACCGCGCCGGCGGCGATTTCGGCCGTGCAGCGGGACATCCGCCGCTTGCCGTTGAGGGCGCCGTTCGACTCGCCGCGGCCGCCGTCGAGCACGTCGGCGATCAGCTGCACGATGCGGTCGCGCTGCAGCTGCGCGGCGCTGCCGGCGCCGTTGACGGCGACGACGAGGAAGCGGGCGCGCACCGGGTCTTCCTGCAGGTGGCGCATCGCCGCCAGGCCCGCCGCCCAGACCCGGTCGTGCCAGGCCCGCCGCCCGTTGTAAGCGGCTTCCACCTTTGCGCAGAGTTGCCCGAGGAGCTCGTCGTGGACGCCGAGGAAGCAGTCCTCGAGGTCGGCGAAACAGCGGTCGAAGTTGGCACGGCCCACCTGCGCCCGCTCGCAGATCGTCCGCACGTCGACCGCCGCGAATCCGGCCTCGGCAACCGCCTCGATCATCGTGGCGGCGATCCTCTCCCGCGCCGGATCGCGTCCTCTGCGCGGGGCGCTCACATCGTCCTGGCCCTGCTCCCCGCCCTCGAGTTGCCTGCCTTCCGCGCGTCGGCGACCACTAGGCCGCCGCCCTGGCCTGGGCCGCATCCGCGGCTCGCGCCGCCTCGACCTCCCCGACGTAAGGCGTCAAGGTCACCTGCAGCATCTCCGGCAAGAGGCCTTTGAGGTCGTCGGCTCGGCCGGTGACGAGCCGCTGGTGCACGAGCCACATCAGCCCACCGGCGATCGCGACCTCGAGGCCGTCCGGCAGCCGGCTCGCCCGCGGGTTCAGCTCGCGCCCCTCGCGCAGCTTCGGCGCGACCATCTCCAGCATCGATTGGTAACGCTCCAGCGCCGCGCCGCCGGCCGCCTGGCTCTCGACGATGCAGAGCTTGGCGCGCGCCGGCTCGGCGACGACCATCTCGAGGAATACCTCGAGGCCGGTCGAGACCTGCTCGACCCATGGCTGCTCGGAATCGAGCAGCTCGGCGAAGACGTCGCCGACGGCGGCGACGCTCTCGTCGAAGGCGGCGAGGAAGCACTCCTCCTTGTTGGCGAAGTGCTCGTAGAAGGTGACGAGGGCGACCCGCGCCGTCTTCGCGATCAGCTCGATCGTCGTCTTCTGGTAGCCGCGCTCGGCGACCAGCTCGGCGGTCGCCAGCAGCATCCGCTCGCGCTGGTTCTGGGAGACGAAGTCGCGCGGGATCAGGTGCCGCCCCGGCGGGAGCTTGGAGAGGCGCTCCGAGAGGGACCTCGATTCGCTCATTCCAAGACGGTACCAAAACATATATCTGATGTCTACTTGCCTTTTCTACAGAAAACATTGCGTTCTAGGCAACCTTGTTTCTAAAAGCTGCTATACCTAGACAAAAGGTCTATGTTTTCGGATACCGACAGCGGCACCGTCCTCGCCTTCCCCGGCTCGCAGGGCCGCCGTCCTCCCCGCGAGCGGATCCTCGAGGCGATGCTCGTCGCAAGCGGCGAGCTCGGCTACGAGCAGGTCGCTGTCCGCCACGTGATCGAACGGGCGCAGACCAGCCGGGCGACCTTCTACAAGCACTTCGAGGACCGCGAGGACTGCTTCGCGCAGGCCTACCGCGACGCCTGCGAGTGGCTCTACCGGCGGATGATCGGCGCCGGCAAGCGCGAGGGCGCCTGGCGCGAGGGCTTGCGCGCAGCCCTCGCCGAGCTGCTCGAGTTCTGCGCCAACCAGCCGGCGATCGCCAAGGCGCTGCTGGTCGAGGTGCACGCCGCGGGCGAGCGGCCGCGCG
>DATDBO010000025.1:0-23229 GCA_036524775.1 Solirubrobacterales bacterium | reverse complement strand
GCGACTCCGCCCAGCGCACCGCGGCGCTATCTGGCTGGCTGGAGTTCTATAACTGGCGCAGACCGCACGGCTCTCTCAGCCACAAGTCGCCCGGAGCTCGACTCGCCGAGCTGAATAACGTTGCTGGGTCTTACACCTAGGACCCCTCAGGCCCGAGTCGCAATTACCTCCAGGTACTCGGCCTCGAGGACGAGGGCCTTATCGCCGGCGGTGTTCGCCCCCGCGAGATACTCGCGCAGATCCTTCTCGAGAGCCGCTTCACCCTCCTCGCCGACCCGCTCAAAGGCGACTTTGACCGGACCGAAGTAGGTGCGGAAGAAGTCGATGTAGTGGTCGGCCGAACGGAAGGGCTGGCGCGAGATGCGCCGTTCGACCCGCAGGTCGGAGACGCCGTCGCCGAGCAGCTCGCTGAGCCCGTCCTCGGTCCCCCAGCGCAGCGGCGGCTTGACGCCCGGGGGAGGAGGGGCGTGCTTGGCGACGGTCATGAACATGCCACCGACGGCGCCCTCGGGAGACCAGTTGCCCATGCCGATCCGCCCGCCCGGCTTGCAAACGCGAAGCAGCTCCGCCGCAGCCTTCTCCTGGTCCGCCGCGAACATCGCGCCGTAGACTGACGTCACCACGTCGAACTCGGCATCACCGACGGGCAGGTCGGTGGCATCGCCCTCGAGGAACTCGACCTCGAGGCGCTCGGCGGCGGCCCTCTCCCGACCGCGCTCGAGCAGAGCAGGTACGAAATCGACCCCGACCGTGTTCCCCCAGGCACGCCGTGCTGCAGCCAGCGCCGCGTTGCCGCTGCCGCAGGCGATGTCGAGCACGCGCTCGCCGGGAATGATCTTGAGCGACTCGGCGAGCTGTTCGGACGGCATGCTGACCAGATTGGCGACCATCGCGAAGTCGCCTTCCGACCAAGTTTTCTGCTGAACGTCGCGTATTGCGCCCAAATCGACTGAGTCGCTCATCCTCGCTCCCTTCGTGCTTTCGGCAGGTCGGTCCAACTTACCGCCTGTCGCCGCGCGCGGCAGGTTCTAACCTGCGCCTTAATGCGGATCGGCGTATTAACCGGCGGCGGGGACTGCCCAGGGCTCAACGCGGTGATCCGTGCGATCGTCCGCAAAGGAGTCGAAGGGCTCGGCCACGAGTTCGTCGGCTACCGCGACGGGTGGCACGGGCCCCTGCATGGCGAAAGCCGGCCGCTCGGCGTGCCCGAGGTGCGCGGCATCCTGCCGCGCGGCGGCACGATCCTCGGCTCTTCGCGGACGAACCCCTTCGAGCAGGACGGCGGCCCGGAGCGGATCGTCGAGAACCTGGCGAAGGGAGAGGTCGACGGCCTGATCGCGATCGGCGGCGAGGACACGCTCGGCGTCGCCGCGCGGCTGCACGCCGAGCACGGCGTACATGTCGTCGGCGTGCCGAAGACGATCGACAACGACCTTGGCGCCACCGACTACACCTTCGGCTTCGACACCGCGGTCAACATCGCGATGGAGGCGATCGACCGCCTGCACACGACCGCGGACAGCCACCACCGCGTGCTGATCGTCGAGGTGATGGGCCGACACGCCGGCTGGATTGCCTTCCACGCCGGCCTCGCCGGGGGGGCCAACGTGATCCTCATCCCCGAGCAGCCCTTCGACCTGGAGAAGGTCTGCGAGCTGGTTGGGCGCCGCCTGGAGGCGCGCTTCGCGCCGATCGTCGTCGTCTCCGAGGGCGCCCAGCCGGTCGGCGGCATGCCGGAGACGCAGGACAAGGGCCTGGACGCCTTCGGCCACGTCCGCCTCGGCGGCATCGCCCACTGGCTCGAGGGCGAGATCGAGCAGCGGACCGGCAAAGAGACGCGGGCGACGGTGCTTGGCCACGTCCAGCGCGGCGGCACGCCGACCGCCTTCGACCGCGTGCTCGCGACCC
Organism: Solirubrobacterales bacterium; assembly: GCA_036524775.1. Lineage (GTDB taxonomy): Bacteria > Actinomycetota > Thermoleophilia > Solirubrobacterales > 70-9 > VRUE01. The sequence continues at coordinate 21,321 of DATDBO010000025.1, read as the reverse complement.
GCTTCGGGCTTCACGCGATCGACGCGGCCGACTCCGCGCAGTGGGGCAAGATGACGGCGCTGCGCGGCACGGACATTCAGCTGGTCGACCTCGCTGATGCCGTCGACGAGCTGAAGACCGTGCCGAAGGAGCTGTACGAAGAGGCCGAGGTCTTCTTTGGGTAGGTGGACCGCGCTGGCGGCGGTCGGCGTCCTGCTCGTCGGGGCTGGCTGCGGCGAGGGTGGAGGTGTCGCCGACGGCGCCACCATGACCGTCTATGTTGTCGAGCCCCTCTGTGCCGGAGCCGAGCGGGAGCTGGCGCGGGCAGGTGCGCAAGCGGGGGACGTGCGGGTTCGAGTCAGCTGCCTGCCGAGCGCTGAAAGCAACGGTCGGCTCGACCTCGCCACGATCGGCGCCAACGCTCGACGGGCGACCGAGGATTCGTCAGCGATCGCCTACATCGGCGAGCGAACGAAGGCAGCCACCCGCTTCTCCGAGCCAATCCTGCAAGCTGCGGGCATCCGCCAGTTCTCCGACATGTCCGGGACTCAGGCGATGAGGAGCCTGCTGGGGGAATTGGGGGAGGGTGGGGACCTCTCGACGATGCCTCGCGAAGCGGCCCCGGCAGGGTGATCTAGAGCCGCGAAGCGGCTCCAGATTCCACCGCCGAAAGGCGGTGGTAGGCAGCGGCGAGAGGTCCCCACCCTCCCCCTACAACAAGCTCTTGAGCGCGCTGTCTATGTCCGCATAGCGGAATTCGTAACCGAGGTCCAATGCCCTTCGGGGCATGACTCTTTGCCCGCCCCGCAGCACTTTCCCGAACTCCGACCCGAATTTCAGGTCGAGAACAAATCCCGGCACCGGCGTCGCCGCCGGCCGGTGCAGCGCCCGTCCGATCGCCCGCGAGAGCTCACGGTTGGTGACCGGGTTTGGGGCCGTTGAGTTGATCGTCCCGCTCACCTTCTCGTTGTCCAGCGCCCAGAGCAGGATCCCGACCTCGTCGTCGATGTGGACCCAGGACATGTACTGGCGCCCGCCCGCGATCGGGCCGCCGATGCCGAGCTTGAACGGCGTCAGCAGCTCGCCCAGCAGGCCGCCGCCGGCGTCGAGCACGTGGCCGGTGCGGACGACGACCAGGCGCACGCCGAGACCCTCGACCTCGCGCGCCGCCGCCTCCCACTCGCGCACGACCTCGGCGTCGTAGCCCTCGCCCGGCTCGCCCGACTCGTCGACCATCGCCTCACCGCGGTCGCCGTAGAAGCCGATCGCCGACTGGTTGACCAGCACCTTTGGTTTGCGCTCGAGCGCCGCGATCGCGGCGACCAGGTTGTGCGTCCCAGTGCGGCGGCTCTCCATGATCCGCCGTTTGACGTCGTCGTTCCAGCGCTGGTTGATCTTCTCGCCCTCGAGGTTGACGACGCCGTCGACGTTCTCGAAAGCCGCCGCCGGCGGCCGTTCGAGGGTCGGCTCCCAGGCGTGCCAGATGACGCTTGGGTTCGTGCCGCGCGCCCGCTGCGGGTCGCGCGAGAGCCCGATGACCGTGTCGCCGCGGGCGAGCAGCGCATCGCAGAGCGTCGAGCCGATGAAGCCGCTCGCTCCGGTGACCAGCACCCGCACCGGGTCAGCCGACCTCGACGGTGGAGAAGGTGCCGGTCTCCTCGCTCCAGCGGGCGAGGCCCTCGCGCTTGGCCTCCTCGACGACCGCCTTCGCCACCATCGGCGCGACGTCGCGGTTGAAGACGCTGGGGATGATGTAGTCCTCGGAGAGGTCGTCCTCGTCGACTACCTCGGCGATCCCGCGCGCGGCGGCCAGCTTCATCTCCTCGGTGATGTGGGGGGCGCCGGCGTCGAGGGCGCCGCGGAAGATGCCGGGGAAGCAGAGCACGTTGTTGATCTGGTTCGGGTAGTCGGAGCGGCCGGTGGCCATGATGCGCACGTAGGGAGCCGCGTCCTCGGGCATCACCTCGGGGTTGGGGTTGGCCATCGCGAAGACGATCGCGTCGTCGTTCATCCGCTCCAGCGCCTCGGCGGAGATGATTCCCGGGCCGGAGAGGCCGATGAAGAGGTCCATGCCCTCGATCACGTCGGCGGGCTGCCCGCTGAGCTTCTCCGGGTTCGAGTTCTCCGCGTACCAGCGCTTGATCCCGCTCATCTCGCCCGACTTATAGTCCTCGCGCTCTGTCGAGAGGGCGCCTTGGCGGTCGCAGCCGACGACGTGGGTCACCCCGGAGGCGAGCATCATCTTCGTTACCGCTACCCCCGCCGCGCCGAGGCCAACCACGAGCACGCGCAGCTGCTCGATCGGCTTGCCGACGATCTTCAGCGCGTTGAACAGCGCCGCCATCGTCACCACCGCGGTGCCGTGCTGGTCATCGTGGAAGACGGGGATGTCGAGCGACTGCTTCAGTCGCTCCTCGATCTCGAAGCAGCGCGGGGCGGAGATGTCCTCGAGGTTGATGCCGCCGAAGGTGGGGGCGATCAGCTCGACCGCCTTGACGATCTCGTCGGCGTCCTGGGTGTCGAGGCAGATCGGGAAGGCGTCCACCTGGGCGAACTCCTTGAACAGCATCGCCTTGCCCTCCATCACCGGCATCGCCGCCTCGGGGCCGATGTTGCCCAGCCCGAGCACGGCGCTGCCGTCGGAGACGACCGCGACGGTGTTCTTCTTGATCGTGTACTCGAAGGCCTTGGCGCGATCGGCGTGGATGTCCTGGCAGACACGGGCGACGCCGGGGGTGTAGGCCATCGAGAGGTCGTCGCGCGTCTTCAGCGGGTACTTGTTCTCGACCGAGATCTTGCCGCCGCGGTGCATCTGCATCGTGCGGTCGACGTAGTCGAGCACCTTGGCGCCGCGGGTCGAGCCGATCCCGCGCAGGATCCGCTCCCAGTGCTCGCGGTCCTGGGCGTCGATCGTGAACTCGCGCACTCGTTTGCCCTCGCCGCCGGCGCCCGGCACCAGGTCGACGCCCTGCAACTGCCCGCCGGCCTCGGCGATCGCCGCGGTCAGCTTGCCGAGCGGCTCCTGCCGCGCGTCGAGCTCGACCCGGATCGTGACGCTGTATTGGGCGCTGACGGCCATGGTCGGCTATCGAATCAGATTCGCCTCGTCGCCCGCGCCCGCCTGCGATCGCCGCGAGGTCGCCTTCTCCGGCCGACGATCCATGAAATCGTCCCGGCATGGCGACCACGGCTCTCGTCCTCTATCTCGTCTCCCTGGCGATCACCTTCGGAGTGCGTGTTGCGATCCAGCTGCGCCACACCGGCTCGACCGGGCTGCACGGCCTGCCTCCCGATGCCGGCCCGTGGGAGTGGATTGCCGGCGGACTGTTCATCACCGGCCTGGCGATGGGCGGCGCGGCGCCGATCCTGGTCCTGCTCGACGTGCTCGAACCGATCGCCGCGCTCGACGGCTCGGTCGGCAATTGGATCGGCCTGGCGATTGCCGTCTGCGGCATCGCCGCGACCTTCGCCGCCCAGCTCGCGATGGGCGACTCGTGGCGGGTCGGCGTCGATCCCGAGGAGCGCACCGACCTCGTCACCGACGGTCCCTTCCGCCTTGTCCGCAACCCGATCTACAGCGCGATGCTCCCCACGGTCCTCGGCCTCGTCCTGATGGTGCCAAACGCCCTCGCCCTGGCCGCCATCGTCACCCTCTTCGTCGGCCTCGAGCTGCAAGTAAGGCTGGTCGAGGAGCCCTATCTGCGCAAGGCTCACAGCGAGGAATACGAGTCCTACGCGGCTCGAGTCGGCCGCTTCGTCCCCGGCGTCGGATTGCTGCGCAGCGTCCCCAAGACGGGGTCGCCCTGAGCACGGCCTTCGATGAAGCCTTGCCGGCTGCGTGTGCGACGCGCTCTCGCCACGCGACAACGTAAACCGCGCGCAAGCTGCGGCCAATTCGAACGCCGCCGGGGGAGAGCCGAGGCTCGTGGCGCCTTTGTTGGAATATGTCTCACAAAGGCGCCACGGCGGATCTCGAGGTGGCTGAGATCGCCGCACGGCAGCATGGGGTCGTGTCGGTTCGTCAATTGATTGCCGCAGGGCTCGAGCGCCACCGGATCGTCCACCGTGCTCGGACAGGCCGGCTGCACCGGATTCACCAAGGTGTATATGGGGTGGGGCATGCCGCCCTTTCGGCCGAGGTCTTATGGATGGCTGGGGTTCTCGCTTGCGGGCGCGGACCCAGAGGGGACCGCGGCGACGAGAAAACGATGATCTTGGATCACTGGGGAGCCGCGCTGAGCCACCGCAGCGCCGCTGAGCTGTGGAATCTGTTGCGGGCTCGAAGCGGTCCGATCGATATCTCGGTCCCTGGAACCGGAGGCAAGAGGGGTCGCAGGGGGATTCGAGTGCACCGGTCCAACTCGCTCCTACCTGCCCACCTCACCCTTCGCGATGGCATTCCCGTGACGACGCCGGCGCGGACGATCGCGGACCTTCGCCGAGTCGTCTCGAAGCCCGGTAGAGCAGGTCTGGTCTCGTCGCGAGAGCTGCGCCGTGCAATTCGACAGGCGGACGTGCTCGGGCTGCCACTCGGTGACGCCGAGACGTCCGACGGGGCTCGCAGCGATCTTGAGGGCGCTTTCTTGGATCTCTGCCGCCGCCACAGATTGCCGCCGCCCGAGGTCAACGTCCGGATCGGTCCGCACCTGGTCGATTTCCTCTGGCGCGATCGGATGCTGGTCGTCGAAACCGACGGATATCGCTACCACCGTGGGCGGCAGGCCTTCGTCGACGACCGCGCGCGTGACCTCGATTTACGTGCCCGCGGATTCGAGGTGATCCGGCTTTCCGAAGGGCAGGTCGCCGAGGGCGCGAACAGAGTTGCGGAGGTGCTGAGGCAGGCGCTGCTCTCGGCCTCCCGCTAGCGTTCCGCGCCGTGCGCTGCGCCCGGATCACATGCCGCCGTATTCCTGCAGCCGCCGTGGGTGCGTGTGTAGCACTGGCGCTCGTCACCGTTCAGGCGACGAACGGCCAGGTGCCGACAGCGCTCGCCGCTGTGCCGCCGCCCGACGCGGCCGCCCCGATGTACGCGTCCGGCGCTCTCGTCGAAATCGACCTCGACCTCTCGCAGGCTGCGCTGAAAGCGCTGAAAGACGAGCCGGAGGAGTACGTGCCGGGCGACTTCACGCTCTCGTTCACCGACGGGACTCCCGGCGGGCCGTGGAAGCCTCTGCCAAGCGTTGACAAAGTCGGCGTTCGGCTCAAGGGCAACGTCGGAGGCTCGTTCCGCCCGATCGACGACAAGGCCGCCTTCAAAGTCAAGTTCAACGAGTTCGTCAAAGGCCAGAAATTCCTCGGCCTCAAGGGGATGACGCTGAACAACATGGTTCAGGACCCGACGATGCTGCACGAGACGCTCGCCTACGAGGCGTTTCGGGCGGCGGAGGTGCCTGCGCCCCGCACCGGCTACGCCTTCGTCAGGGTCAACGGCACCGCGTACGGCGTCTACATGAACGTCGAGGGCTTCGACGACGTCGCCCTGGCCCGCTGGTTCGGCGACTTCGACGAGGACACCCAGCACCTGTACGAGGGCGCATACGGCACCGACGTGACCCCCGGTGGCGCCGGCGCGTTCGAGGTCGACGAGGGCGACGACGAGAACCTCGCAGACCTCGAGGCGCTGATCGACGCGGTCAACGCCGATTCGCCCGCCTTTCACACGAGGATGGAAGGCATCGCCGATCTCGACGAGATGCGGCGGATGTGGGGTGTCGAGAAGTACATCGGCATGTGGGACGGCTACGCCGGCACCAACTTCCCCCAGCTGCCGAACAACTTCTTCCTCTACAGCGCCGGCTTGACCGGCCCCTTCCAAATGTTCCCCTGGGGGACCGACATGGCTTGGGAGGGGATCCTGGACTTCGACGGCGACGCCGGCCTGATGTTCGACGAGTGCATGGGAGACTCCGCCTGCAGGGCGCTCTACATGGATGCGCTGCGCTCGGTCGGCGGGACGATCGCCGGATTGGAGCTCGACCCCCTGGCGACCTGCTTGCTCGACCGGCTCGAGCCTTGGCGGGCGATGGAAGTCGCCCCCTACCGGGAATACGACACCGTCGGGATCGAAGAAGGCATCGCCGACACCCGCGAGATGCTCGAGGAGCGACCGGGGGAGCTGACCGCGTGGCTCGAAGCCGAGTCCGGCGAAGAGGAGGAGATCGTCCCGACGGGCTCCGCCGCGTCCTGCGCCGTGCCCGACGTCGGGTTCGAAGCGAGGCCGCCGCGGGCGAATCCCGGTGAGCCCGCAGCGGTGGCAAAGGTGCCGGCCGTGTCAGTGGGCGAGATCGACGCCCCGCTGAGCTTGCGCAGGCTGCGAGTCGAGCCCCCCGCCGTGATCGCGGCCGTGATGCTCGCCGGGCGCGCGGGGAAGGCGAGCATGGTCGGGACGATCGTGACGCGGCGGGGCACCCGACGCGTTTGCGAAGCCGATCGCCGGGTGCCGAGACCCGGCGAGCTGACGATGCGCTGCCGTCTCACCGACGCGGCGCGCGCACGCCTGCAGGTCCGCCGGCTGCGGGTCCACCTCGCGATCGAGTTCGAGCCCGCCGACGGCTCGCCTGCCGCGACGATCGACCGCAGCCGCGTCGTACCGCGCACCCCGCGCGACTGAGCGCCGCCACGTCGCGGCATAAAGTGCCGGGGTGGCCGTGGAGACCCCCGAGCTCTTCCTGATCGACGGCAACTCGCTTGCCTACCGCGCGTTCTTTGCGCTGCCGGAGTCGATCGGGACCAGCGACGGGCGGCCCACCAACGCGATCTACGGGCTGGCCTCGATGCTGGTCAAGATCATCGACGAGCACCACCCGGCGGGCGTCGTCGTCGCCTGGGACGCCGGCATGTCGGGGCGCGAGGTCACCTACGACCTCTACAAGGCGCAGCGCAAACCCCGCCCGGACCTGCTGCGCGAGCAGTGGCCCAACCTGATGCCGCTGGTCGAAGCGTTCGGCTACCCCAACGTCAAGGTCGAGGGCTACGAGGCCGACGACGTGATCGCCTCGCTGGCCAAGCAGGCGCACGAGCAGGGGATCGACGTGATGGTCGTCACCGGCGACCGCGACGCCTACCAGCTGGTAGGCCCGGGCGTGCGGGTGATGAGCACCTCGCGCGGGATCACCGAGACGAAGATCTACGACGAGGTGGCGGTCGAGGAGCGCTACGGCGTGCCGCCCGAGCTGATCACCGACCTGATGGGCCTGCGCGGCGACACCTCGGACAACATCCCGGGCGTCCCCGGGATCGGCGAGAAAACCGCGACGCAGCTGCTGCAGCAGTTCGGCTCGCTCGACGGGGTGCTGGAAAGCGTCGAGGAGGTCTCCGGCGCCAAACGCAAGCAGAACCTGGTCGAGCACGCCGACGACGCGCGCATGTCGAAGCAGCTGGCGACGCTGCAGTACGACATCGACACCGGCGTCGACCTGGGCGCCGCGATGTCCTCCGAGCCCGACCGCGGCGCCCTGCGCGAGTTCATGCGCGAGTTCGAGCTGCGCGCTGTGCTGGAGCGTCTCGAAGAAGCGCTGCCCGACGGCGAGGCTGTGCCCGGCCGCAGCGTCGAGAAGGAGCTGGCGGTCGAGGCGGAGGAGGGGGCGCCCGCCGACCTCGGCGACGGCGCCGCGGCGGTGGCGATAGCGGGCGAGCGCTGGGCGGCGGCGCAGGCGGAGCGGACCCTGACCGGATCCGCGACACTCGACGAGCTCGCCGTCGCCCTCGCCGGCAAGCCGCTCGCGGCCCACGACGCCAAGTCGCTCGGCGGCGGTCGCCGCGGATTGCTCGCCGCCGCGGCTCGCGAGGGGGTCGAGCTGACCCTCGATCACGACACCCTGCTCGCCGCCTACCTGCTCGAGCCGCAGCGGCGCACCTACGAGCTGACCGAGCTGGCGGCCGACGCCGGCATCGGCCTCGCCGAGGAGGTCGCGGCGGCGAGCGAGGCCGAGGAGGACGACGGCCAGCTGGCTCTCGGCGAGGAGGTCGAGGCGGGGCTCGACCCGGCCGAGGAGGCGCGCCTGGTCGCCGCGCTCGCCGAAACGCAACGCCCTCGCCTCGAGCAGTACGAGCTCGAGTCGTTGCTGCACGAGGTCGAGCTGCCCTTGGTCCACGTGCTGGCGGCGATGGAACGCGAGGGCCTGAAGCTCGACGCCGAGCGCCTCGCCGAGGTCGGCGCCGGCTTCGCCGAGCGGATCGCCGGCCTGGAGAAGGAGATCTTCGAGCTGGCCGAGGAGGAGTTCACGATCGGCTCGCCCCAGCAGGTCGGCCGCGTCCTCTTCGAGAAGCTCGGCCTGACCAAGAAGCGGCGGGGGAAGACGGGCTTCTCGACCGACGCCCGCGTGCTCGCCCAGATCCGCGACGAGCACCCGATCGTCGAGAAGATCGAGAGCTGGCGCGAGCTGACCAAGCTGAAGAACACCTATCTCGACTCGCTGCCCGACCTGATCGCCCCCGACACCGGCCGCGTCCACACGACCTTCAACCAGGCCTCGACCACCACCGGCCGCCTCTCCAGCACCAACCCCAACCTGCAGAACATCCCGATCCGCACCGAGATCGGCCGCCCTGTGCGGGCCTGCTTCGTCGCCGAGCACGGCGCCCGCCTGCTCTCCGCCGACTACAGCCAGGTCGAGCTGCGGGTGCTCGCCCACGTCGCCGAGGAGGAGGTGCTCAAAGAGATCTTCCGCGCCGGCGAAGACGTCCACGCGGCGACCGCGGCCGAGGTCTTCGAGATCGACCGCGACGAGGTCGACGTCGGCCAGCGCTCGAAGGCGAAGATGGTCAACTTCGGCATCGTCTACGGCCTGACCGGGTTCGGCCTCGCCGACCGGCTCAACATCCCGCGCAAGGAGGGCGAGGAGTTCGTCGCCCGCTACCTGGAGCGCTTCCCGGCCGTGCGCGCCTTCCGGCAGGAGGTCGTCGAGCGCGCCCAGGAGGAGGGCTACGTGCGCACGCTGATGGGCCGCCGCCGCCCGATCCCCGAGCTGCGCTCGGGCAACCCCAACACGCGGCGGCTGGGGGAGAGGCTGGCCGTCAACACCGTGATCCAAGGCACGGCAGCCGACATCATCAAGGTCGCGATGGTGCGTTGCCAGAGCGCCCTCGGCGCATCGGAGGCGAAGACGCGCCTCGTCCTGCAGATCCACGACGAGCTGCTCTTCGAGGGCCCGCCGGGGGAGATGGAAGAAGCGACCGACCTGGTCAGGCGCGAGATGTGCGGCGCCTACGAGCTCGACCCGGCACTCGAGGTCGACGTCGGCGTCGGCGCGGACTGGCTGGAGGCGAAGTAGGGGGTCCCTACAATGCTGGGCTACAAACCTAAGCGTTTATAGGTTGTCGGGAAAGTGGGACATAGGGAGAACAAGCAGCTGCTCCAGCCCTGGAGCTCCGCCAAACGGCAGGTGGCAGCGCTGTGCGCCATATGCGCTGCCGTTCTCGGCCTCTGCTCGCCCGCACAGGCGACCATCGCTCGCTCGGGGACCCTGCAGGCGATCGTGACCGACAACTTCCGTACCGGCGAGTCGAACACCCGGTACAGCCTGAGGTCTGGGAAGGGGGAGACTGAGGTGGTGCCGACCGAGCTCGCGGCGGAGCCAGGAGACCGGGTCGTGGTCACGGGAAGCATGCGGGACGGTCGCTTCGTGGGCTCGGTCGAGGCCGTGCCCGGAGATGCCGGAACGAGCGCCTTGGCCGCAGGGCCGCGCAAGGTCGCGGTGCTCTTGGTCACGTTCCCCGGCGGCCCCGATGAACCGTGGTCCCCTGCGTCGACGCATTCGAAGATCTTCACCGCAGCCAACTCCGTCAACGCCTTCTATGAGGAGGAGTCCTACGGCGGGATCTCTCTGACCGGGAAGCTGGAAGAGGATGGTGACGTGTTCGGCTGGCTCAATCTCGAAACCCCGACGGCCAGTTGTCCCTACAACACTTGGAAGGCCGAGGCCGATGAGGCCGCGGCCGGCGCCGGGATCGACCTCACGGGCTATCAGCACATCATCTACATGTTTCCGCACCAGAGCAGCTGCTTTTGGGCCGGCGCGGCGATGAACAACTGGGCGATGATCAACGGAAACCTTGGGGTCCAGACGATCACCCATGAGCTGGGCCACAACCTTGGTCTCCTGCATGCGGGCAGCTGGACGTGCACCTCGGGGGGAGTCAGGGTCCAGATAAGCGATAGCTGCACGATCAGCGAGTACGGAGACCCGTTCGACGCGATGGGGAACATCGCCCCGAGGCACAACAACGGCTGGAACCTCGCCAAGCTCGGCATCCTCGCCCCGGGAAACGTCGAGACGGTCGATGCCTCGGGCGCCTATTCGATGCGCTCCGCGCTCCAGCCAACCGCCGAGCCGACGGTGCTGCGCATCCCACGGACGAGAGCCCTCAACGGCAGCGTTACCTCTTGGTACTACCTCGAGGTGAGGGAGAGCGGCGGCGTTTTCGAGAACGTCACCGACGCCTCAACGACCGGCGTCTCGATCAGGGCGACGGCGGCGAATTCCTCGCCGGAGACGCTGCTGCTCGACGCCAACCCGGCAACCTTCACGTTCCAGGACGCGCCGCTCGGCGTGGGGCGGACCTTCGACGCGGGCCCGGTAGCGATCAAAACCCTGGCGGCGGGTGGAGGAAGCGCGACGGTTTCGGTCGAGCTCGACGAAGAGCCGCCCACCGCCCCGACCGACCTCACGGCAACCGCGGGGTTCGAGGAGGTACAGCTGGCTTGGACCCCAAGCACCGACGACTTCGGCGTCAGCCGCTATGTCGTCTTCCGCGACGGCGTCGAAGTGGGCGCCTCTGCGAGCGCCAACTTCCTCGATTCTCCTGTTCCCGTCGGCGACTACGAGTACGTCGTCTACGCGGAGGACGTGACGGGGAACCGGAGCGTCGCATCCGAGCCGGTCCCGGTCACCGTCGAACCGGATGAAGAGCCGCCCACCGCGCCGACCGACCTCATTGCAACCGGCGTATTTGACGGAGTGCAGCTGGCGTGGGACGCGAGCACCGACAACTTCGGCGTCGAACGCTACCTCGTCTTCCGTGACGGAGCTCGAATCGAAAGTTCAGCGGCGACCGGCTTCCTCGATTCCTTCTCCTCCGCCGGCGATCACACCTACGTCGTCTATGCAGTCGACGTGGCCGGAAACCAGAGCGCTGCGTCCGAGCCGGTGACGACGACGGTCCCCGCCCTCTCGGGGCCCGCCTGCGGGGGCGGTGTTTGCACGGTCACGTTCAGGCATTCGGGTACGGCAGCGACGTGGACCGTGCCGCCGGGAGTTGGGGAGGCCGAGTTCACCGTCGAAGGCGCCCGTGGTGGCAGTGACAATGTCCAAAAAGTCTCTGGGCGGGGAGCCCGGGGCGTTGCGACGCTCGGATCGCTGACCACGGGAGAGGAGGCAACCGTGAACGTCGGTGGCGCGGGCAAGCCTTACGCCGAGGGAGGCGCGGGGGGCTTCAACGGCGGCGGGGATGGCACGCTCGGGGGCGGCGGGGGCGGCTTCAGCTCTGTGGAGCTCGACTCGACGCTGATGCTGCTTGCCGGCGGGGGCGGGGGTGACGGCTTGGAGGGATTCAACTCGGTCACCGCGGCAGAGCCAGGCGGGGGAAGCGGTGGGCGTGGGGGGCAACTGGGCACTGTCGGATCCCCCGGCGGCGCGACGGATGCGCAGGGAGCGACGCTCGATGGGGGAGACGGTGGGGCGTCAGGTGGCAGCAACGGCGCAGGCGGCGCCGCGGGCCAAGTAACCGGTACGAGCACTTGCCCGGGAAACGCTTCCGCCGGCGCTCCGGGAGTCGCCGGCGATGAATTCGTCGGCGGTGGAGGCGCCTCTGGGGCCGGCGGCGGGGGTGGTGGCGGCTACGTCGGCGGTGGTCAGGGTGGCGGTGGCGCTCGAGACGAATGCGGCAGCACCGCAGGATCGGGAGGCGGCGGCGGGGGCTCGAGCTTCGCCGCGCCCGGGCTCTCCGCCGCGTTCACCAGCGGTATACGCCGTGGTTCCGGGCGGGTGTCGATCGCCTACGCGGATCCGATCTCCGCAGGTAAACGCAGCTACACGACGGAACCGGATCATGAGCTCATCGTGCCTGCCGGCTCAGGCGTGCTTTCGACCGCCTCCGGTCCCAGCGGCGTCCCGCTCACGGCAAGCGTGGAGACGCCCCCGGCCCATGGCCTCCTCACGCTGCAGGACGACGGGTCGTTCACCTACATCCCCGCGTCCGGTTACTTCGGCGGCGACTCCTTCGCCTATCGGGCTGGCGACCCGTCGGGCAACTATGCGACCGCCCAGGTGGCCCTGACGGTTGCGGCGCCTCCCTCGGCCTTGATTTCCGCGCCGCCCGGTGGCAGGATCTTTGCACTCGGCCAGGTGGTCCCGACGGCCTTTGCGTGCAGCGAGGGGGCGGGCGGGACCGGCCTCTCCTCCTGCGACGACTCGACCACCGCCAAGACCAAAACCGGCGGGGCCGGCCGGCTGGACACCGCGACGATCGGCCTCCACACCTACACGGTGACTGCGCTCTCCAAAGACGGGCTGTGGGGTGACGCATCGATCAGCTACACGGTTGTGCCGCCGGTCGAGCCTCCCGACAAGCCCAAAGATCCGCCGGGCGACCCGGAAGAGCCGCCCCTGAAGATCGATCTCTCCCTCGGCGTCGAGAGGAAGTCGCAGCGCGAGCTGCTTCGGACCGGGGGGCTGGTCGTCATCGCAGAGGTGAACGAGACGGCAAAGGTGGCCTTGGTCGGCAGCACAAAGCTCGAGCACGGTGCCCGTCGGAAGATGCAGGCGAAATCCGTCGCGATCTTCAAGAGGAAGACCGTCAGCTTCGCCGGGCCAGGCAAAAAGAGAGTGATGCTGGTCCTGTCGCGGAAGGGGCGTGAGGAGCTTCGGCGCTTGTCCAAGCTGAGGCTTTCGATCGCCGGCAAGGCGACTGACGTGGCTGGCGAGACGGCCACGAGGAGGCTGGCGCTGACCCTGCAGCGGTGAGGGAAAATGAGTCCTCAGTCGTCGAGCTCGGTGTCGCACTGGCGATCTCGCAAAATCACACCGCCTGAGAGGATGCCCGGATGGACAAGGGGGTCGCAGTCCTGCTCACCGCGGTGGCCGGCGGCCTGATCGCCCTGCAGGCTCCGATCAACGCGGAACTTGGCAGGGCGACCGGCAACTTCGCCGCTGCGCTCGTCTCCTTCGCGGTCGGGACCCTCGCGCTCGCCGCGATCGTCGTGCTCAGCGGCAAGGCGGGCGGACTCGGCTCGACCTTCGACGTCGGCTGGTACTACCTGGTCGGCGGCCTGCTCGGCGCGCTCTACGTGACCAACGCCCTGATCGCCGTCTCGGTCATCGGCGCCGGCGGGGTCGCGGCGCTGACCGTCGCCGGGCAGCTGACCGCTTCGGTCGCGATCGACCGCTTCGGCCTATTCGGCCTCGACGAGGTTGCGCTCACGCCCGAGCGGCTGCTCGGCGTCGCGCTGCTCCTGGTCGGCACCGTGCTCGTCGTGCGCTGAGGGCGAGTCCCACGCGAGGTCGGGCGGGGCGATCCGCAGGTAGTGGTCGAAGGACCAATCGACGAAGCGCTTGTGGCCGAGCAGGCGGATCAGCGGCGCGAGCAAGCGCGGCGGGACGCGCGGCACGAAACGCTGCGCGCGCAGCATCCAGCGGAACTTCCACTCGTGCGCGTCGTGGAACTCGGTGTAGCGGGCGGCGGCGCGCTCGCGATCCTGGCGACCCTCGTGCACGGCGCGCAGCTCGCGGCCGAGGGCGATGCCGAAGTAGAGCGCCGTCCTGATCCCCTCGGCGGTCAGCGGAAGGCAGTGGCCGGCCGAGTCCCCGGCGAAGAAGACGCCGCCCTCGGTGGCGCGCCGCAGCTTGTGGGGAATCCAGTTGCCCTGATAACGCACCCGTTCGCTGCCCAAGTCCTCGGCGAGCAGCTCGGTCGTCTCGCGGACGTGGAAGCGCGGGTCGAAGGAGCCGACGCCGATGCGCAGCTCGTCGCGGGCGGGGAAGGACCAGCCGTAGCCCGCCGGGACATAGCGGCGATCGATCCACACCTCAAGATCCTTGCTCTGGCCGTCGGGGTGCACCTCGAGGCCGCGCGAGAGCGGCGCGTCCGGCGGCTGGTAGCCGTCGCCCGAGGCGAGCATCCGCCGCCAGCCGAGCGCGTCGACGACCAGCGGCGCCGAGAGCACGCCGCGGTCGGTCTCGACCGCGATCGCGCCGTCGCCGTTCGCGGGCGCGGCGCGCCCGTTCACCTTGGCGGTCTCGAAGCGGGCGTCGCACTGCTCCCAGAGCAGCTCGCAAAGCTCGCGGTAGTCGAAGGTGGAGAAGGTCCAGGGCAGCTCGTAGCGCCTGCTGCCGTGCGGGGTGTGGACGAGGAGCGAGGAGAAGCGCTGCCGCTCGGCGCCCATCAGGCCGGTTGCCCGCAGCCAATCGGTCGGGATGCCGCAGGCCGAGGTCTGCCGCTCGCCGATCTCGTAGCGGTCGACGACGAGCACGTCGGCGCCCGAGCCGGCCAGCTCGCGGGCGACGGCGAGCCCGGCGAAGCTGGCGCCGCAGATCAACACGTCGTGGCCGCCGGACAGGGGACCGCGTTCGTCCCCGCGCTTGGTCGCGCGCACTGGCATGCCCGCAGGGTATCTCCCGCCACCCCCGGACGCGGAATGAATCCCTGTCCATATCTGACTCTTCAGGCATTCATGGGAGCAGAGGAGGTGGCGCGTATTTCTGCAATCATCCCTCGCCGTAGCTGTGACCGATTCGACCGTGACCGATACGACCTCTACCCCTGCGCCGACCGGCTCCCCGGTCGAGGGCTCCGGCGGCCTGCTGCTCGAAGTCAACGGCAAGGTCGTGCCGAACTATGCCGCGACGATGGTTTCCTTCGACGAGGGCGACGTCGTCAAGGGCAAGGTCGTGCGGATCGACAAAGACGAGGTCCTGGTCGACATCGGCTACAAGTCGGAGGGGGTCATCCCCTCGACCGAGCTCTCGATCCGCAAGTCGGTCGATCCGGCCGACGAGGTCGAGCTGGGCGAGGAGATCGATGCCCTGGTCCTCACCAAAGAGGACGCCGAGGGCCGCCTCGTCCTCTCCAAGAAGCGCGCCCGCTTCGAGAAGGCCTGGCGCCGCATCGAGGCTGCCGCCGAGTCCGGCGAACCGGTCGAAGGCAGCGTGATCGAGGTCGTCAAGGGCGGCCTCATCCTCGACCTCGGCGTGCGTGGCTTCCTGCCCGCCTCGCTGGTCGACATCCGCCGCGTCCACAACCTCGACGAGTTCCTCGGCCAGACGCTCGAGTGCAAAGTGATCGAGCTCAACCGCAGCCGCAACAACGTCGTCCTCTCGCGTCGCGCCGTGCTCGAGGAAGAGCGCAAGGAGGTGCGCGAGCAGATCCTCGGCCGTCTCGAGCCCGGCCAGGTGGTCGAAGGCAAGATCTCCAACATCGTCGACTTCGGCGCCTTCGTCGACCTCGACGGGATCGACGGCCTGATCCACATCTCCGAGCTCTCCTGGAGCCACGTCAACCACCCCTCCGAGGTGGTTTCGATCGGCGACACAGTGCGGATCAAAGTGCTCGACATCGACCGCGACCGGCAGCGCATCTCGCTCGGCCTCAAGCAGACGCAGGAGGACCCGTGGCAGCGGGTGATCAGCACCCACCGCGCCGGCGACGTGCTCGAGGGCACGGTGACCAAGGTCGTCGCCTTCGGCGCCTTCGTCGAGATCCTGCCCGGGGTCGAGGGCCTCGTCCACATCTCCGAGCTCGCCGACCACCACGTCGAGAGCCCGAACGAGGTGGTCGTGCCGGACTCGAAGCTGAACGTGAAGATCCTCGAGATCGACGAGGAGCGGCGGCGGCTCTCGCTGAGCATCAAGCAGGTCGAGGGGGAGAACATGCCGATGGGGGACCTCGGGGCGCAGATCGAGGAGGCGGCGGAGGGTTCAGGGGATCAGGACGAGGACCCTCAGGCCGCGGGTCCTGTCGGCGCAGGGGACCCACCTCCCCCTGCGGTAGCTGAAGCTTCCTCGGGGGAGGTCCCCCCTACGCCGCCACCCGCGGCAGAGACGTCTGAGGCGGATGCTCCGGAGTCCGAGGCCACTGAGGAGACTCCCCCCGAGCCCGAGCCCGAGCCCGAGCCCGAGCCCGAGCCCGAAGAAGCTGAGGAGCAGGAGGGGGAATCGGTCGAGGAGCGGCCGGATTCGCCTGACGACACGGACGAGGCCGCCGGCGAGGCCGAGCCCGCGCCGGAGCCAGAGCAGGACGGCGACGCAGAGCAGGATTGAGCGGCGGGTGGGTCGGCCGCTGACTATCGGGCTGACCGGTGGGATCGCGGCCGGGAAGTCGGAGGCCCTTGCCGCATTCGGGCGGCTGGGGGCGGCGACGATCTCGAGCGATGCGGTCGTCCACGAGCTGCTCGAGACCGAGCCCTTGCTGTCGCGCCTGCGTGAGCGCTGGGGGCCGGAGTTCGTGCCGAACGGAGAGGTCGACCGCAACCGGATCGGCTCGATCGTCTTCGCCGATCCCGATGAGCTGCATTGGCTCGAGGCGCAGATCCACCCCCTGGTCGGCGAACGGATCGGCGCCTGGCTGGGTGAGCTGCCGGCGGGGACAGACGTCGCCGTGGTCGAGGTGCCGCTGCTCTTCGAGGCCGGCATGGAAGGCGTCTTCGACACGACCGTCGCGGTGATCGCCGCGGACGAGGTCCGGCGCGAGCGCGCGGAGGCGCGCGGACACGCCCTCGTCGACGAGCGCGAGGCGCGTCAGCTCGCCCAGGAGGAGAAGGCGACCCGGGCGGAGCACGTCGTGCGCAACGACGGCAGCGTCGAGGACCTCCAGCGGGAGCTGTCCGCCCTTGTCGAGAAGCTTGGCCGATGAAGAGGAAGCGGGCGAGGCGGCGGCGCCTGCTCGCCGGGGGCGCGGCGGTCGCGGTGGGCCTCGCGGTCGGCGTGGCGCTCGGCGCCTTCGGCAAGTTCGACGACGTGATCCAGGAGCTGACCCTGCCCCTCCGCCACGAGGACATCATCCGCAAGCAGGCGGAGGAAAAGCAGGTCGACGCGGCGCTGATCGCGGCGGTGATCTACGCCGAGTCGAAGTTCAGCGACCGGACCTCGAGCGCCGGCGCGCGCGGGTTGATGCAGATCACTCCCGAAACCGCGAACGAGGTCGAGCGCCACAGCGGCGGCACGACCTTCGAGCTCGGCGACCTCTCCGACCCCGAAATCAACATCCGCTACGGCACCTTCCGCCTACGTGAACTGCTCGAACGCTACGACGGCGACGTCGCCGCCGCCCTCGCTGCCTACAACGCGGGCCCGACCAACGCCGACCGCTGGGGCGGCAGCGAGCTGACCGTTGAGAGCATCCGCTTCCCCGAAACGCGCGCCTTCGTCGACGAGGTGCTCGACAAGCAGGACGCCTACCATGAGGAGTACGAGCAGGAGCTGGGCTATTGACCGCGCCCCCGCGCCCCCGCCTAGCCGCGCTGGCGATCGCCGTCGGCTTGGTCCTGGCCGACTCCTCGATCGTCGTCCTGGCCCTGCCAGAGATCTACCGCGAGCTCGACACCAGCGTCGCCGGGGTGACCTGGGTGCTGGTTTCGTTCAACCTGGTGATGGCGCTGGCGGCGGTGCCCGCTGCCCAGCTGGCGCGCCGTATCGGCCCCGGTCGCGCCGCCGCGATCGGCCTCGCAGTCTTCGCCGGCGCCGGTCTCGCCTGCGGTCTCGCCGGCGAGCTGAGCACGCTGATCGCAGCCCGCTGCGTGCAGGCGCTCGGCGGGGCGGCGGCGGTCACCGCGGTGCTCGAGCTGCTGCCGGCGACGGTCGGCTCCGAGCGGCGCGCGGTCGCCATCTGGGCGACGGCGGGGGCGACCGGGGCCGCCCTCGGCCCCGCGGTCGGCGGCCTGATGACCGAGCTGATCTCCTGGCAATCGATCTTCCTCCTCCAGGCGCCGATCGCGATCGCCGCCGGCGTGCCCGTGCTCGCCGTCGCCCGCCACGAGGCGGCGACCGGCATCGTCTCCACCGAGCTGAGGCGGACCGGGCGGCCGCACCTCTCCGCCAACGTCGCCCTGGCGCTGGTCTCGGCGGCGATCGCCGGCGCCCTCTTCCTGCTCGTCCTGCTGCTGATCGAAGGCTGGCGCCTGACCCCGATCGGGGCCGCGATCGTCGTCTCGGCGATGCCGCTGGCGGCGCTGCTCGGCGCCCGCATGGGACCGGAGTGGGGTAGCGCCCGCGCCCGCGCCGCGGCGGGGACGATCCTCGTCTCCGGCGGCCTCGGCGCCCTAGCTCTGCTGCCGGAGGCGGAGGTGGTCCTGACCCTGCCGCCGCAGCTCCTCGTCGGCGTCGGCCTGGCGCTCGTCCTCTCGGCGCTGACCGAAACGGCGCTCGCCGGGCGGGCGCCGCAGGCGATCCACGGCGGTTGGACGATCGCCGCCCGCCACGCCGGGGTCGCGATCGGGCTGATCGCGCTGACGCCGCTCTTCACCGACGACATCGCCGAGCAGCGCAGCGACGCGATCGCCGCCGGCACCGCGGTCGTGCTCGACTCGCGGGTCAGCCCGCTGCTGAAGCTGGAGCTGGCGCAGCGGATCGAGGAGCGGCTCGAAGCCGAGCGGGGCAAGGTGCCGACGATCGGCCCGGTCTTCGAACCGCTGCCCAGCGACCCGGAGGATCGCGAGGAGGTCGTCGAGCTGCGCGAAGAACTGCAGGACCAGCTCGACCGCGGCGCCACCCACGCCTTCAGCCCCTCGTTCGGCCTCGCTGCCCTGATCGGCCTGCTGGCGCTGCTGCCGATCGGCCTGGCGAGGAGGGTGGACCTGTGAGGGCGGACAAGTCCCGCGGGACGCTCCTGGTCGGCGTCGCGATCGCGCTCTCGCTGGTCCTGGTCGGCGCCTACCTCGCTGCCGGCGGTGCCTCCTACACCCCGGCCAAGGTCCAGGACCCCTGCGAGGACCGGCCCTGGCGCGACCCGGAAGGGCTGCAGGAGATCGCCGAGCAGTTCTCCCTCTCGGCGCTCGACGGCGCTGCCTGCGAGCTCGGCGTCAGCCGCGAGACGCTGGCCCGCGCCCTGGCGACGCCGGACTCGCGCGAGCGCTTCACCGAGCGCTACGAGATCAGCGACGCCGAGCTGGCGCGCGCGATCCGCGCCGGGCTGCTGCGCGCGGTCGACGACGCCGAACGGGCCGGCGCGATCGGCCCGCTTATCGCCGGCCCCCTGCGGGCGGCCCTGCGCCAGATCCCGATCGACCAGGCGATTGAACTGATCAACGACGCCGAATCGTTGCTCGACAACCTGCAGGGCTTCTTAGGCCCCGCCCAGGGCCTGCTCGAACAGTTCTTACCCTGAGGCCAAAGCCGCCCCCGGACGCGAAGCGGGGGAGGCGGCGCTTTGCCTACTTCTTGAACTGGAACTTCTGCGACTTGACGCTCCAGCTGATCCCGGTGCAGAGCTCTTCCGGCGTCACCTTGAGGGCGCTGGAGAGCTTGATGATCGTGCCGAGGCGCGGCTCGCGGCCGCCCCGCTCGAGCAGGGAGATCTCGGTTCTGTGCAGATCGCAACGAAAGCCCAGCTCCTCTTGGGAGATTTCGGCTTTCTTGCGCGCTTTGCGTAGGCTGACGGCGAATCGGTCGCGTGGTTTCATGGGCGAGATTCTCTGTGTTTGAGACAGGTGTACTACAGACAGTGTACTTCGAATCGAAACTCGCGCGTTTATCCTACTTGGGCGTGTCCTCTCTGAGGCTCGTGGCAAGGGGAGGGTCCCCCGCTAAGGTCACCCGGTGCCCGAGTTCAAGCTGAACCCCGCCTACACGCCGACCGCCGACCAGCCCAAGGCGATCGCCGGGCTGGCCGAGGGCCTGCGGGCGGGGGAGAAGTTCCAGACTCTGCTGGGCGCGACCGGCACGGGCAAGACGTTCACGATGGCGGGGACGATCGCGGCGGTGCAGCGGCCGACCCTGGTGATCGCCCACAACAAGACGCTCGCCGCGCAGCTCTGCAACGAGTTCCGCGAGTTCTTCCCCGAGAACGCGGTCGAGTACTTCGTCTCCTACTACGACTACTACCAGCCCGAGGCCTATGTCCCGGCCCAGGACCTCTACATCGAGAAGGACTCCTCGATCAACGATGAGATCGACCGCCTCCGCCACGCCGCGACCGCCGCTCTCTTCGCCCGCCGCGACACGATCATCGTCGCCTCCGTGTCCTGCATCTACGGGATCGGCTCGCCGCAGGTCTACAACGAAAAAATGCAGCTCTTCAAAGTCGGCGAGGAGATCGACCGCGACGAGGTGCTGCGCAAGCTGATCAAGATGCAATACCAGCGCAACGACCAGGTGCTCGGCCGCGGCGCCTTCCGCGTGCGCGGCGAGGTGCTGGAGATCATGCCCTCCTACGCCGAGTCGGCCTACCGGATCAGCCTCTTCGGCGACGAGATCGAGGGCGTTCAGCACTTCGACCCGCTGAGCGGCGAGATCCTCGACACGATCGACCACGTCTCGGTCTGGCCGGCGTCGCACTACGTGACCAGGGACGAGACGCTCGAGCGCGCCGTCGAGGAGATCCGCCACGAACTGAACACGCGCACGGCCGAGCTGGAGGAGGAAGGCAAGCAGCTCGAGGCGCACCGGCTGCGCCAGCGCACCGCCTACGACATCGAGATGCTCAAGGAGATCGGCTTCACCTCCGGCATCGAGAACTACTCGCGCATCCTCGACGGCCGCCCGCCGGGCAGCCCGCCGCACACGCTGATCGACTACTTCCCCGACGACTTCGTCGTCTTCGTCGACGAGTCCCACCAGACGATCCCGCAGATCGGCGGCATGTACGAGGGGGACCGTTCGCGCAAGACGACGTTGGTCGACTACGGCTTCCGCCTGCCCTCGGCGATCGACAATCGGCCGCTCAAGTTCGACGAGTTCCTCGACCGCGTCGACCAGCTGGTGATGGTCTCGGCGACGCCGGGGCCGTTCGAGCGGGCCGAAGCGACGCGCACGGTCGAGCAGATCGTCCGCCCGACCGGGATCGTCGACCCGGAGATCGAGGTGCGAGAGACCCGCAACCAGATCGACGACCTGATGAACGAGGTTCGCCGCAGGACCGAGTCGAACGAACGGACCCTGGTCACGACCCTGACCAAGAAGATGTCCGAGGACCTGACCGGCTACCTGCTCGAGCACGGGTTCAAGGTCCGATACCTCCACTCCGAGGTCGACACGCTCGAGCGCATCCAGATCATCCGCGACCTGCGCCTCGGCGAGTACGACGTCCTCGTCGGCGTCAACCTGCTGCGCGAGGGCCTGGACCTGCCCGAGGTCTCGTTGGTGGCGATCCTGGACGCCGACAAGGAGGGCTTCCTCCGCGGCGAGACGTCGCTGA
>DATDBO010000024.1:0-12741 GCA_036524775.1 Solirubrobacterales bacterium | reverse complement strand
GCGACTCCGCCCAGCGCACCGCGGCGCTATCTGGCTGGCTGGAGTTCTATAACTGGCGCAGACCGCACGGCTCTCTCAGCCACAAGTCGCCCGGAGCTCGACTCGCCGAGCTGAATAACGTTGCTGGGTCTTACACCTAGGTGCCGCACTAGACGGCCGACTGGTTCGCGAAGGTCAGCTCGCCTTGACCACCACGACGGTGCCCTGCATTTCTGGGTGGATCGAGCAGATGTAGGCGTATTCGCCCGGCGTCTTGAAGCTCTCCGACTTGAGCTTCCCTTCCTCGAGCGTGCCGGTATCGAAGCTGCCGTCGTCGGCGGTCGCCGTGTGGGGGGCGGAGTCGCGGTTGATCCAGATCACCTTGCCGCCTTCCTCGACGGTCACCGGGTCGGGGTCGTAGGCAAAGTCGACGATCTCGACTTTTTCGGAGAGCTGCGCGTCCCCGCTCGGCGCCGTTTCGCCGGCGGGCGAGGGCGCTTCTTCGGTTTCGGCGGCCGCGGGCGCCTCGGTAGTCGCGCCATTGCCGGCGTTGTCATCGTCGTCGCCGCAGCCTGCCGGCACCGCGACGCCGAAGACAGCACACGTCAGAAACAGGAGGACCAGCCGTTTTGTCTGCATTGCCCCGTCCTACCCGATGTGCGATTGCCGAATCATCGATGCGGTGAGCCGGCTCCCGAGCGCCTGGCACCGGCTACGCTTTGCCTCGCTTCGGCGCCTTGGCGGAGTGGCTACGCAGCGGCCTGCAAAGCCGTTTACACCGGTTCGATTCCGGTAGGCGCCTTCGGCTCTGGTAAGCGGTTTGCGGCTTGCCAGAGCGGTTTGGGGCGGATTTTGCGCCGCAACCCAAATCCGGCCAAATCCGGTTGTCTGGGTGGCGCAGGGTGGCACGGAGGGTGGCACGGCCAAGCCAAGCATGAGAGCTGAAGGGATGATCCTGCGAAGCACCTACAACGTAACTCCGCTCGCCGCTACGGTCGAAATAGATCTTCCGCTCGAGCGACTTCCCAATAGAGACGCCGCTGGAAGTCGAGGAGGAAAGCGGCTGGCACGAGGAGATGCCCGAAGGTGGGCGCAAGCCCCTACCCCGGTTGCGTCTTCCGGCTGGGTCCGGACCCATTGGACGCCGAGACGGCGGGCCAGCTCGTGGCGAAGGTGGGCCTCGTAGATGTATCCGGCGGCTTTGGCGTGTTCGTAGATGCCGGAGTGGTAGAGGCGGGTCCAGCGACCGTCGGGGCCTTTGGTCGCGTTCGCGATCAATACGTGGGTGTGGAGCTGGGGATCGCCGTTGCGCGAGGAGCGGTGGAGGTAGCCCGCCGCCAGGTAGCCGTTGCCCTTGACGAATTCCGAGCCTCCGGCTCCTCTGCGGGTCCAACATGCCTCGCGCTGCATGTAGGAGAGGGCGGCTTGGACTGCTTCGCGGTGCGCCTCTGAAACCTCGACGGCTGCGACGGGTCCGCCGGTTCCCCGGAGCAAGGAGACCGACTTCGGAGCGGAAAAGGTGAGATCGAAGCCGGGGACCCCGCCCTTTGCGGGGACGCCGTTCGTCCCGAGTAATGGCTCGCCGTCCACCGGGTTGCGGCCGGTGAGCATCGCCGTGAGCTGGTCGGCTCCGACCTCGCCGTCGAAACCGAGGTCTCGCGCGGCGTCTCCGACCCACTCCCCGGCGACCTCGCCCTCGCCGGAGTAGTAGTCCTCGGCGCCTTCGGCGACCTTGTCGAGGTAGTAGCGCTCCTGGCCGACGCCGAGCTTCCCGATGGTGAGCATCTAGCTCTCCTGTCGCTCGGGAGGGCTGGACGCATCGGTTGTCGGCGGCCAGGCGTTTGCCATTGCCGCATACGTCGAATCGGAGGACTGAATGCCCCAGGCAATTCACTGCGGTCGCTCTTATGTCGAGGGACCCCCCGAGACAACGATGCTCCGGGTTCCCCCTAGCCCCCTAGGACGGGCGCCGCGTCCGAAAGAGCCTACTGCCGGCGAGGGCGCTTGCGATGGGCCGGCTTGTGCACCTTCACGCAGCGCTTCTTGCCCTTGACCTTTTTCCACCGCTTGCCCGACGGACAGCGGGCCCGCCGAGTCTTGGGCTTTGGCACCGATGGAAAGGTCGAAGATGGAAAGGTCGAAGCTTGCGCCGTTGCGGGAGCCGAGGGCGGGGAGCCGAGCGCCGCGTCTATGCCGCCCCTCACCCCGAGTCCGAAGGTCAGGATGTTGGCCGTTTCCCAGCTTGGCTGGTCGTTCCAAAACTCGACCGGGAACGGATTGGGCCCGGGTAATTCTTCTTCTTCTTCTTCTTCTTCTTCTTCCGATTCCGATTCCGAGAAAAACCCAACTTTGTAGGCACCGGTGGGAAGGTCGGTAATGACATACGAGCCGGAAGGTTCGGTGAATTCGCAATCCGTGATTTCGGAACCCGCCAGCTCAAAGGCGCAGACTTCGATTTCCCCAAGCCCGCTGCGCGTCGAGGCGTCGGTGACGAGGCCGGTGATCGTGGCTTCAGCTGGTAGCGCGGCGTCGATTTCGGTGGTCTGGGCTTCAGCCGTCACGTGAACCAGATCGGCTTCACTCGATTCCGACTTGCCGTTGTAGAACTGCGCCCGAACTCCTTGGCCTTCGGCGGGCAAGAACTCGACTAAGTAATCACCTTCGATGAGGCTTGCAAGCTGGTAGACGCCCTGATCCCCCCAGGATTCCGTGCATTCGGTGAATTCCTGAAGAGGTTCTTCGGCGCAGATCAGGACTTCAGAAAGCGGTTCGCCGTCAGAGGCCCTGGTCACGTGCCCGATGAATTCGCCGCCTATCGTCAAGTCGGAGTCGATGCCCGCGACCGGCCCATTGACGTCGATCCATTGCGCCTGCGACCAGTGCCGCGTGTCGTCGTAGTACTCGAAGACCCACCGGACATAGGCGCGCGGCCAGAATTCAATCTTGTAGTCGCCGAACGGCAGATTCGGGATCGTGTATTCCCCGTTCGAATTGGTCAATTCGCAGTTCTGCCCCTGCACCTCCTCTTCTTCTTCGCTTTGGAGTGCGCAGACAAAGACCTCGGGCAGGGGATTGAGCTCCCTGCCGAAGCCGCCGTTCGTTACCCGTCCGGATATCGATCCCGTGTCGGCAAAGGCAACACTCGGGATGGCGAGAAGGGCTGATATGCAGACGGCGACCAGAACCGCGCCGAGACGCAGCTTGCGCTGTCTGGGTCCTCGTTGAGTACTCAAGGCGCTAAAGAATAGGGGGATAAGCGAAAGGCGGGCGGGCCTGGGCGAGCGCCTGCGCCTACACCAAGCGCGCCACACCTACGCCTCCTTCATGATCGCAGCCGGTGTCAACGCAAAAGCCCTCTCGGTCTTCATGGGCCATTCCTCGATCAAGGTCACGTTCGATCTCTACGGCCACCTGATGCCGGGCACCGAGGCCGAGGCGGCGGCGCTGCTTGACAGGTTTCTTGACACATGATCGAAGCCAGAAATGACGAGAACGCGCCCGGTAGACTGCGGTTCATGGCCCATGCGACCAAAGTCACCGATGCAGAGGTGGAGAAGCGGCTTGCCGCTATCGACTATGCACAGGGGAGCATCGCTCACCTGGCTCCCGGCCGGAACCTCGCCGACGAGCTAGTCGCAGATCGTCGCGCCGAAGCTCGGGCCGAGCAGGCTGACGCAGGCGCTGGGCAGCGCAGTGGCAAGCACTGACGCCGGTGTGCCGACCTCAGTGCTGGATGCGTCGGCCTTGATGGCGCTCATCCACGGAGAGGACGGCAAGGCGGCCGTGGCGGCAGCACTAGCCGGGCGCTCAGCGATCAGCGTTGTGAACTGGGCTGAGGTCTTGTCCAAGGTCGCAGAGCGTGGCGGCGATCCGGTGGCGCTTGAGCTGGACTACCGAGAGCGGGGATTCATCGGCCAGGCACTGGCAATCGAAGGCATGACCGAGGCAGATTGCGTCCAGGTGGCCCGCCTACGCCCGATCACGACCAAGCAGGGTCTTTCGCTGGCGGATCGAGCTTGCCTCGCACTCGCTGGACGGCTCGGGGTGCCCGCTTTGACAACGGACCGAAGCTGGGCTGACGCCGAAGTGGATATCGAGATCCAGCTAATCCGGTGACGACCAATCCCAAGCAGGGTGAGGGTGCCGCGCTTGTTCGCTTTCGAGAGATCGAACGGCGACTACCAAGCCTGCTGGATGAACTGCTTGACTGCCGCGCTTATAGACGAGACGAGAGACCCGCAGTACCGGCCGATGAGGGCGTCTACCTTTTCAGCGAGGAGGACGTCCATCGGTACGTAGGGCGGACTCGCAATGTCAATCGGCGGTTGGGGCAGCACATCTGGGAGTCCTCTGGTGAGAACTCGGCTCCCTTTGCGTTCAATATCGCCAAGACTGAGGCGAACCGAACTGGAGCTGACAGCGAGTTCGCTGGAACGCGCGCTGAGGTTGCTGCACACCCCGACTTCGAGCCATACTTCTTGGCTGCCAAGCAGCGCATACGTGCCATGGACTTCAGGTTCGTCAAGGTTTCCGAACCAGCCACGGCCGCCATTTTCGAGGTCTATGCCGCAATCGCTCTGGCGACCGAGGGTGAGTTCAACCTTTTCGATACTCATTAACCGCGCAGAGATGTCGTGCAGCGCAGAGGGGGACGGTGGCACAGAGGGTGGCACCGGTTCCGCCGAGCCGCTTAAGCAAGCCAAATGCGCCGCGTGTAAACGCGCCTGCAAAGCCGTTTACACCGGTTCGATTCCGGTAGGCGCCTTAGACCGGGGCGCGCAGGTCGGTGACGTCGCAGGGCAGCTCTCCGGCGCGGTCGACAATCTCCGGATCGCCGGTCAAGAGAACTGCTCTCTCCGCTGTGGCGAGCGCAATGGCGAAGCAGTCGGCCAGAGCTATGGGGTGGTCTGCCTTGAGCGCAGCGACTGCCCGCATCGTGGAGGCCCCGGGGAGGTCCTCCTCGATCTGCGGGCGCAGCTCTGAGAGGACCTGATCGGCCTCGCGTCGGCCGTGATCGCGAGCCGTCCGGTAGTGGACCTCGACCAGGTTTATCCAGCTCATCGCCGGCCGTTCGCGCTCGAGGGCCTCGGCGACACCGGCTGCCGCCGGCTCGATGCCGTCGAGCCAGGCCAGGACGGCCCACGAATCGAGACAGGCCTTCACGCCGGGCTACCGGGGCTCGCTGCGGCGATCCTCGAGCAACCGCTCGGCCATGCCGCTTCCGGCAAACCTGCCCCGCAGCGTCGAGGCCCGTGACGCTCGCCTGACCACGATCCCGTCGTCCACAGGCTCGAACGAGACGTCCGCACCCGGGCCGAGACCGGCGCGCTCGCGCAGGTCCTTGGGGATGACGACTTGGCCCTTGGCTCCCATTCGGTGAGTCATACCGAGTCAGTATAACAATCGAATCGGAGACGTTGGAAACGTTCCACACCCACGGAAAAGGGCCCCAAGTGGGGCCCTTTGTTTCCGAAGGACGTGCCGCCAGATCTACAGACGCTGGCTCGTCGGTCCTCAAGCTTTGAAGTTGTGCCGCCCCCCTGCGGCGGCTTGTATAGAGAAACACGCCGTTCGGGGAAAAGTTGCACCCTTTGCATCGGCGCTTGCAAGCGGCGACTTTAGGCCGGTGTCGGTCCTCGCCCGCCCGCTGCTAAATTCAGCTTCCCCTCGGGCGCATAGCTCAGTTGGGAGAGCGCCGCCTCGACAAGGCGGAGGTCGCTGGTTCGAGCCCAGCTGTGCCCACTCCACACCCTCCGAGGAGCGACGATGGCCTACCGCCTGCTGCGCGCCGACGACGCCTTCTGGCGCGAGTCGAATCAGATGCGGGTGCTCAACACCGACCTCGCCAAACAGCTCGAGGCCGAGAGCCTCGGCGCGCGCTTCTGGTGGCTGCGCCCGGGTCAAGCTTCGACCAAGCACCACCACCCCCGCGAGGAGGAGCTCTACGTGCTGATACGGGGTCGTGGCCGGATCCGCGTCGACGAGGACTCCCTGGAGCTGAAGCCGCTCGACGCGCTCCTCGTCGAGGCCGCCTCGGTGCGGCAGGTCTTCAACGACACCGACGAGGACGCCCTCTGGCTCGTCGTCGGCGCGCCGCCCGAAGACGCGAACACGCTTGAGATGAGCGAGGCGCGGTTGCGGGGGCTCTATCCCGAGGGGCCGCGGGCGCTGCCGCCCGAGCTCGGCGGCGGTCAGTTCTCGCCGCCGGACTGAGCGCCATCCGGTCAGGCGTCTGCGTCTCGGTTCGCGCTTGTTCATCTAGGCTCGCCGTCCTGTGATCGCGACCTATGCCGCAGCGCTGGCCGTTGGCGTTGCCTCGCTCGTCCTCGGCCAGGCAGCCCTTGCGCTCTCCGGGGCAAGGCGCTGGTCATGGCTCGCCCCCGCCGTGGGACTGGCGCTGGTCTGCG
This sequence comes from Solirubrobacterales bacterium, assembly GCA_036524775.1. Taxonomy (GTDB): domain Bacteria; phylum Actinomycetota; class Thermoleophilia; order Solirubrobacterales; family 70-9; genus VRUE01. The sequence continues at coordinate 6,355 of DATDBO010000024.1, read as the reverse complement.
CGATCTCCTGGGCGACGGTGCGGATCGGCGAGAACGGCGTCTTCCCGGCCGTGCTGATCCCACTGCTGACGGTCGTCGCGGCGATCTTCCTCCGGGGGCGGGTCGAGGGCGGGGGGGAGGCGCTGCGGGTGGGTGCCCCTGTCGCGATCGGCGCCCTCCTGGCGGCCTCGCTCCCCTTTGCGGTCGAAGGCCACTTCGGCATCCTCGGCACCGGCTTCAACCCGGACATGTCGCAGCACCTGCTGGCGACGGACCGACTGGCCGAAGGCCACGGCTCGCAGCTGCTGAACCAGGGCTATCCGCTCGGCCCGCACGCCGTCGTCGTCGCCCTGAACGAGGGCCTGGGCATCGGCATCGTCCAAGGCTTCGGCGGTGTGACGATGGCGGCGGCGATCGTCGCCGCGTTGACCGCCCTGGCGGCCTTCGCCGACGGACCGCGCCGGCTTGGCGCGGCGGCGGCGCTGGTGGTCGGGCTCGCCTATCTCGTCGCGTCCTACTACGCGCAGGGGGACTTCAAGGAGGTGATCGAGGCGATCTTCGTCCTCGCCTTCGTCCTCGCCCTGCGCGAGAGCGCCCGCTCCTGGCGCGACCTCCCGCTGCGCTTCGTCCCGGCGGCCCTGATCGCGATCGGCGCGGTCTACGCCTACAGCTTCCCCGGCCTGATCTGGCTGGCGGCGATCCTGCTCGTCTGGCTCGCGCTCGAGCGCATGCTGCCCGTCAGGCCCCTGCTCCTCGCCCTGGTCGTCTTCCTCGTCGGGACCCTGCCGGAGCTGGGCCGGATGATCGACTTCAAGCAGTTCGAGACCTTCGACCCCAACGGCCCCGGCCTCGGCAACCTCTTCGGCCAGGTCTCTCCCTTCACGGCGCTCGGGATCTGGCCCTCGGGCGACTTTCGCGTCGCCGCGGGGGATGGGGCAGTGCCCGCCCTCGTCTATTACCTCGGAGCGGCGTTCGCGAGCGCGCTGCTCGTTCTCGGCGTACGACGCGCTTGGCGCAGCGGCGAGCGAGCGATCCTCGCCGGTCTGGCAGCCGTCATCGGGCTGTACCTGGCCTCACGCCTCGGCGGTACGCCATACACCTCAGCCAAGGCTCTCGAGATCGCCGCACCCGTACTGGCCCTGACGATTCTCGTGCCGCTGACCAGGGGACGCCCTCGGGTCGTCCTCGGCGGGTATCTCGCGGCCGCCGGGCTCTGCTCCCTCCTCGCCCTCGCCAATGCCCCGGTAGGCCCGACGACTTACTCGCCGGCCCTGACCAGCCTGCGCCCGCTGCTGGCCGGCGGCTCGACCCTCGTCCTCGCCCCCGACGAGCTGCTCGCAGAGGAACAGGGCCGGCGCTACATAGCTTGGGAGCTGCGCGGCGGGCGCGTCTGCATCGAACCGGCGAGCGCGGCGGGGGGGAGGCCGCCGACCGGCGTTCGCTACTTCGTCACGATCGGCTCGCCGTCCCGCCCTCCGTTCAGCCAGCTGAGGCGGCTGCGCCTCGCCAGCCCCTACGTCGTCTGGGAACGGCAGGGCGTCGTCGGCGGGCCCAGCCCGTGCCCGCTGATCGCCGTGCGCCAGGCCAGGCAAGGCCCGTAGCATGGGCCACATCGAGGCGACGACGAAGATCACCGCCAAGCTGCCCGACGGCAAGCCACTCGAGCTGCCCGACGGCGCCACGGGCGCCGACGCCGCCGCGGCGATCGGCCCCGGGCTGGCCAAGGCGGCGCTGGCGATCCGCGTCGACGGCGAGCTGCGCGACCTCGCGGCGCCGCTCCCGGACGGGACCGAGATCGCGATCCTCACCGACCGCGATCCCGAGGCACTGGAGCTGATCCGCCACGACGCCGCCCACGTCATGGCCGAGGCCGTGATGGAGCTCTACCCGGGCACGAAGGTGACGATCGGCCCCCCGATCGAGCAGGGCTTCTACTACGACTTCGAGTTCCCCCCCGACGTGCGCGTCACCGAGGAGGACCTCGACCGGATCGAGGCCGCGATGCGCGAGCACGTCAAGGTCGACGAGCCCTTCGAGCGCCGGGACGTGCCCCCTGCCGAGGCGATCGAGATCTTCCGCGCCCAGGGCCAGGACTACAAGGTCGAGCTGATCGAGGATCTCGTCCGCGACGAAGCGGTCGAGACCGTCTCGCTCTATCGCAACGGCCCCTTCGAGGACCTCTGTCGCGGCCCCCACGGTCCCTCGACCGGCCGCATCGCCGCGGTCAAGCTCAGCTCACTCGCCGGCGCCTACTGGCGGGGCGACGAGAGCCGCGCGATGCTGACCCGGATCTACGGCACGGCCTTCTTCTCCAAGAAGGACCTCGAGCAGCACCTCGAGCGGATCGAGGAGGCGAAGGCGCGCGACCACCGCCGCCTCGGCCCCCAGCTGGGCCTCTTCATGTTGCGCAAGGAGGCCCCCGGGATGCCCTTCTGGCTCGCCCACGGCACGACCCTGCTGCGCCTGATCGAGGCCGAGGTGCACGAGCAGCTGCGTCGCCGCGAGTACGTCGAGATCAAGACGCCGCACCTGATGGACGTCGAGCTGTGGCACCGCTCCGGCCACTGGGACAACTACCAGGAGAACATGTACTTCACCGAGTCGAAGGAGCGCCAGTACGCGATCCGGCCGATGAACTGCCCCGGCGCCTGCCTCGTCTTCGCCTCCGAGCGCCACTCCTACCGCGAGCTGCCGCTGCGCATGGCCGAGTTCGGCCAGGTCTCCCGCGCCGAGCGCGAGGGCGTCCTGCACGGGCTGCTGCGGGTGCGCGCTTTCACCCAGGACGACGCCCACATCTACTGCGCGCCCGAGCAGATCGTCGACGAGGTGACCGGCATCTGCGAGGCGATCGACGAGCTCTATGCCCGCTTCGGCTTCGAGGACGTCCACATCGAGCTATCGACCCGGCCGGAGAAGTCGATCGGCACCGAGGAGCAGTGGGGGCAGGCCGAAGACGCGCTGCGCGCCGCGCTCGAGGCGCAGGGCCGCGAGTACACGCTCAATCCCGGCGACGGCGCCTTCTACGGGCCCAAGATCGACTTCCACGTCACCGACGCGCTCGGCCGCTCTTGGCAGTGCGGCACCTGTCAGGTCGACTTCTTCATGCCGGAGCGCTTCGACCTCACCTACACCGACCAGAACGACGACCCGCAGCGGCCGGTGATGATCCACCGCGCCCTGCTCGGCTCGATGGAGCGCTTCGCCGGCATCCTGATCGAGCACCACGGCGGCCGCTTCCCGGTCTGGCTGGCGCCGGTGCAGGCGACAGTGCTGCCGATCTCCGACCGTCACGTCGACCACGGCAACGCGGTCGCGGTCGAGCTGCGCGAGCTCGGCGTCAGGGTCGAGGTCGACCGCCGCTCGGAGTCGATCGGCAAGAAGGTGCGCGACGCCGAACTGGCGCGCAACCCCTACATGCTGGTCGTCGGCGACCGCGAGGAAGAGAGCGGCGAGGTCGCCGTGCGCTCCCACGCGGAGGGCGAGCTGGGGGCGATGGGGCTGGCCGAGTTCGCCGAGCTGGTCCACCGCGCCGAGCGCGACGGTTGAGCGGCCCGCGACCGGAATGCAAGTCTGTCCCTATACTTCTCGGCACTTGATCGCAGCCAGTCCAAACGCACCGCGCCGCTGAGCGTCCCGTGGCTGCCCCCGCACCCCTCGTCCTCTTGAAGCCCGTCTCCTCTCGCTAGTGCCTGTCCCGCGCAGGTTCGATCGCCGTCCGCCCGAGCGCGACACGACGCGCATCAACGAGCGCATCCGTGTGCCGAAAGTGCGCTTGATCGGCGCCGACGGCGAGCAGCTCGGCATCGTCGAGATCGACGAGGCGATGCGTCGCGCCCAGGAGGCCGATCTCGACTTGGTCGAGGTCGCCCCGGGCTCGAAACCTCCGGTGACCCGCCTGCTCGACTACTCGAAGTACAAGTACGAGCAGGAGCAGAAGCAGAAGGCGGCGCGCAAGCATCAGCAGCAGGTCAACGTGCGCGAGATCAAGCTGCGGCCGAAGATTGCCGCCCACGACTACGAGACCAAGAAGGGCCACGTCGAGCGCTTCCTGCGTCAGCGCAACAAAGTCAAGATCACGATTATGTTCCGCGGCCGCGAGCAGGCCCATCCCGAGCGCGGCCGCGACCTGCTGGCGCGGCTGTTCGAGGACCTCGACGGGCTCGCCACGATCGAGTCCGAGCCGCTGCAGGAAGGGCGCAACATGAGCATGATGCTGGCGCCCTCCAAAGAGGCAACGGCGGAGGCCCAGAAGGACGATGCGCCGGACGTCGAGGCCAAAGAGGCCGATGCGCCGGCGGACGATGAGTCCGCCGAGAGCTAACCCGGCATCAGCACGTCGGCGATTCGTTCGGACGCCTTGCCGTCCCAGAGGGGAGGGGGCTCTGGAGGCGGTGGGCGATTCGCAAGCGCAGCGGGGATGCCGGCTATCGCGGCTGGGTCCAGGCCGAGCAGGGTGTTGGTGCCGGCGCGGATCGTCACCGGGCGCTCGGTGTTGTCGCGCAGGGTGAAGCAGGGGATGCCGAGGTAGGTCGTCTCCTCCTGGATCCCGCCCGAGTCGGTCAGCACCGCGCCCGCGTCGGCCAGCAGCGAGAGGAACTCGACGTAGCCGAGCGGCTCGGAGAGCAGCAGGCCGGGGTGGTCTGCCTCAACCGCCTCCATCATCTTGCGGGTGCGCGGGTGGACCGGGAAGACGACCGGCATCTCGCGGGCCAGCTCGGCCAGGCGGCGAACCGTCTCCGGCAGCAGCTCGCCGTCGACCAAGGCGGGGCGGTGCAGGGTGACGAGCACGTAGCCGCCCTGCTCGACCCCCAGCTTCGTCGCCGCGCCGGCGCCGCGGAAGCGATCTTCGAGCGCCACCAGGGTGTCGATCATCGTGTTGCCGACGAAGTGCATGCGCTCCTCGGCGATGCCCTCGGCGCGCAGGTTCTCGACCGCCTCGTCGCTGTGCAGGAAGAGGTGCTCGGCGAACTCGTCGGCGACGATCCGGTTGACCTCCTCCGGCATCGTGCGGTCGAAGCTGCGCAGGCCGGACTCGATGTGGGCGACCGGGATCTGCATCTTCACGGCGGTCAGCGCCGCCGCGAGGGTCGAGTTGACGTCGCCGGGGACCATCACCAAGTCGGGCTGCTCCTCCTCCAGCACCGGCTCCAGGCGCTCCATCGTCCGCGCCGTCTGCAGCGCGTGGCTGCCCGAGCCGACCTCGAGCATGTGGTCGGGGGCCGGGACGTTCAGCTCCTCGAGGAAGACCGCCGACATCGCCCGGTCGTAGTGCTGGCCGGTGTGGACGATCGCGTGGCGGCCCTCGGGCAGGCGCTCGCGCATCGCCGCGATCACCGGCGCGGTCTTGACGAAGTTGGGACGCGTCCCGATCACGTAGACGATCCGCATGCGGGCGCACCGTACCCTGCTCCCCGGCGAGGAGGGTGTAGCTAGGAGCGGACGGCGGCGACAGTCATGCGCGGGTGCGGCTGCCGGTCTGCTTCAATACCCCTCCCGATGCCGAAGATGAAGACCCATTCCGGCGCCAAGAAGCGCTTCCGCAAGACCGCCAAAGGCAAGTTGCGTGGGCGGCGCGCCTACTCGAGCCACATCCTCGAGAAAAAGTCGCCCAAGCGCAAGCGGCGGATGGCGCGGCCGGTGGAGATCGCCAAGGCCGACGAGAAGCGCGTCCGGACCCTGCTCGGAGGCGGCAAGTGAGCCGGGTCAAGCGCTCAGTCCACGCCCGCAAGAAGCGGCGCAAGGTGCTGAAGGAAGCGAAGGGCTACTTCGGCCGCAAGCACTCCTCCTACCGCTTCGCCAAAGAGCAGGTGCAGCGCTCGGGGATGTACGCGTACAGGGACCGGCGCAACCGCAAGCGCGAGTTCCGCCGGCTCTGGATCACGCGGATAAACGCCGCGGCGCGGCTCGAGGGGATGAGCTACTCGCAGCTGATGCACGGTCTCAGCGAGGCCGGCGTCGAGGTGAACCGCAAGATGCTGGCCGAGATCGCGGTGTCCGACCGCGAGGCCTTCCGCCGATTCGTGGAGCTTGCCCGGGAGGGTGCGGCCGCCTAGCCGCAACCCACACTTCCACTCTCCCGGGCGGGCCGTGAAGACGGCCCGCTTTTTTGTTCCAGGAGAAAAAACGACCGAACCGAACCAACACAGATGATCACGAGCCCCCACAACGAGAAGCTGAAGCTGGTCCGCAAGCTGCGCGAGCGCAAGCAGCGCGAGCGCGAGGGGTTGTTCGTAACCGAGGGCGAGGACCTGGTCGAGGCCGGGTTGGCGGCCGGCGCGGAGCCTCGCTTCATCCTCGTCGCCGCCGACAGCGGCCTCGACGGCGAGGAGGTCGAGGCCGAGCTGCTCGCTGGCGTCTCCCAGCTCGGCTCGGGGAC
>DATDBO010000023.1:0-7890 GCA_036524775.1 Solirubrobacterales bacterium | reverse complement strand
CGCCGGCGACACGGACCTCTTCGAGGGGATGGCCGATCTGGGCCCGGGGCTCGACCTCGCCCTGCTGCCGATCTGGGGCTGGGGACCGACCCTCGGCGCCGGGCACCTCGACCCCGAGCGCGCCGCCCGGGCGGCGGCGCTGCTCGCGCCGCGGATCGCCGTCCCGATCCACTGGGGCACGCTCTACCCACTCGGCCTGGCGCGGCTTCGCCCCGACCCCCTGCGCATGCCGCCGCGCGAGTTCGCCGCCCGGATGCGGGACCTCGCGCCTCAGGTGGAGGCGCGGGTGCTGGCGCCCGGCGAGTCGACCTCGCTCGCGTAGTCCGAGTGGCCGAGCTGCGCCAGCCAGGCGCGGAATATGCGGTGGACCCGTTCGGCGCCGACCACGTCGCCGTCCGGCCAGACCAGCTCGCTCGGGTGGAGCACGAAGGGGAAGCTCTGGGTCCCGCCCATGCCGCCGTGCGAGCCGACCAGCTCCTCGAAGGCGGCGACCTCGCCGAACTCCGGCCAGAAGGCGCTGTTGAGCATCAGGTCGGCGCAGTGCGGGAAGCCGTCGGTGCGGCGCACGTGCTCGACGGCGTGCGGGCCGAAGGGCGCCAGCGGGTCCTTCCCCTCGACCCGGTCCTCGTCGAGGAACCTCGTCCCGTCCTTGCCGACCACGACCGCGCCCGAGCGCTCCGAGCGCACCAGCACGAACCCGATCCCCGGGTGGTCGCGGAGGGCAGGCAGTAGGCGCGGGTAGAGGGCGTCGAGCCGCTCCAGGGTGACTCGGCCCGGCTCGCGCGGGAAGCTGATCAGGCCGAGGCAGCCGGAGGCCATCACGGAGAGCTCCGGCACCCCGTCCCCGTGCGTCTCCTCGAGGTCGCGACGGGCCTCGGGGTCGAGCGTCACCGCGCCGTCGGCACGGCGCCCCCGGGTCGCCGCCCGCACGGTCCGCGCCGTCACGGTGTCGTCGCGCGCGACCTCGGTCAGGCCGGCGCTGAGGTAGGAGAGCGCATCGTCGTCGCCGCCTTCGACGGCGACCGTGCTCTCCGGATCGCAGGCCGCGCGGACCAGGTCCTCGAGCGTTTCCCCGTAGCGGCCGAGGAAGGTCTCCCCCTGCGACTGCCCGTGGTCGGAGAGCACGACGAGGCGGTAGGGGCGCGGCGCCTCGGCGCAGGCGGCGGCGATCCGGGCGATCTGGCGATCGAGGTCGCGCAGCACGGCGAGCGCGTCGTGGCGCTCGACGCCCGAGTGGTGGGCGACCTCGTCGTAGGCGAGGAAGGTCGTGTAGATCGCGGGGCGGCCGGCGAGCACGTCGCCGACGACCGCGGCGACCTGCAGGTCCCGCTGGACGACGGTGGCCCAGGCGCGGACGAGCGCGTAGGAGCGGCTGCGCGCCATCCGCGGCCGGACGTCGTCGCGAACCTGGCTGCGGGCGGCGCGGCGCTCGCGGACGACCTCGGCGAGGACGAGGACGAGCGTGCGGGCGACCGCGTAGGGGCGGGCGAAGTAGGCCGCGTAGTCGCGACCGATCGGCCGGCGGCGGCGCAGCGCCGTGCTCATCGTCAGCATCGAGTGCGGCGCGTCGCCGGAGAGGATGTTGGCGCGGCTGGCGCCGTCGGCGTGCAGCAGCCCGCGCCCGTCCGAGTGCCGCCGCTCGAGCTCTTCGGCGTCGCGCGGGTGGTTGGTGACGATCGCTCGGTCGCGGTCCTTCTCCCACCAGCGGAAGGCGGGCATGTCCTCGTTGCTGCCGTGCAGGAGGCCGGCCTGGCAGGCGCCGGTCTGCGAAGACCAGTCCGTCTCCCACCTCCGCAAGCGGTGCGAGCCGCGCCGCAGCCAGGCGGCCAGGTTGGGTGCGCTGCCGTCGCTGAGCGCGCGGTGCAGGACGTCGTGGGCGAGCCCGTCGATCTCCAGGAAGAGGACACCCGGGACCTCGCTGCTCACCTCCCCCTCCCGGCGCCGAGCCTGGCGCCGCACGACGTAGCGGTACCAGGACTCGTCCTCGTCGATCGCGAGCAGCCCGTAGACGATCGCGGTGACCCCCGTCATCGCGATCGTCACCACGACCCCCTCGAAGACCCCGCCGATCTCCGCCCCCGGCAGGACGTCGATCGCGAGGGTGACGAGCAGCCCGTTCAGCACCAGTGCCGCAAGTCCCAGCGTGAGCACGGTAAGCGGCAGCGCGAAGCGGGCCAGGGCCGGCCAGATCAGGGCGTTGAGGAGGCCGATCAGCGCCGCGGCGGCAAGCGCAGCCGGAGCGCCGTCCAAGACGAACCCCGGCAGGATCTCCGAGAGCAACAGCAACGTGAGCGCGTCGAGCAGAAGGACGAGAGCGCCCCGCCAGATGGCCTGGAAACCCATGGTGAGCGATCCTAAGCCGTAGCCGCCGGCCGGCTCAGGCCGTGTTCAGTGCCACGGCGGCGCGAATGAGCGCCTTCAACGCCTCTTCGTCGATCTCGTCGCCCTCGTGGAAATCGATCGCACGCCTGGTGTTGCCCTCGAGGCTGGAGTTGAAGAGGCCCGAAGGGTCCTCCAACGAGGCGCCCTTGGCGAAGGTCATCTTCACGGCGTTCTTGTACGTCTCGCCGGTGCAGATCATTCCGGCGTGGTACCACACCGGAACGCCTCTCCATTTCCACTCCTCGACCACTTCGGGATCGGCCTGCTTGACGAGACTTCGGACCCGAGCGAGCGTCTCACCCCGCCAATCGCCCAGCTCCTCGATCCTCGCGTCGATCAGCTGAGAGGGAGAGTCCCCTCCATTTCCCTCTTTCGAGCCGCTCTTCTTCATGTCGTCGTCGCCTTCTTCATGGTTGTCGTCGCTCGCCCGTCACCTGAGTATCCCCGCCGACCGCCTCGATTGCATCGCGCAGCGACTCTCAGGTACGCGCAATCGCAGCGTCGGATGTCCGGGCATCGTGGAAGGCGATGACGACGACTCGATCCTCGGCCTCGATGTACACGTAGACGACGATCAGCCAGCCCCACGGACCGATCAACGCCCGACAATCCCTCCAGACGCCCGACAGTTGCTTGCCGGCCCGAGGGAACTCCTCCAACGTGAGCAGCGAGCGCGAAACGCGTTCCCGCGTATCGGCCGGAAGCCGGCGAGTCTCGATCAGCTCGCGAAGCTCATCACGCGCCAGGCGCGTGACCTCGATCGTCGGCATCGACTACAGCTCGGAGAGCGGCACCGTCTCGCCGCGCCGAGCCTGCTCGATCGACTCCTGCGCCCGCTCCCAAGCCCCAGGGATTCCATCGAGAATTTCAGTGATCCGAGAAGCATCCGGATCGGCTTCGTCCAGCGCACTGGAAAGAAGCGAGCGAGCCAAGGTCCCCTCCTGAACGTGCGTGCGCTCCGCCAAGCTCGCCAGCTTCTGCGCGTAGTCCGGCTCGAGGGTGACGTTGATTCGGCGGTTCCGCTCAGCCATGGCCCTAGGGTACACGTAAGGGCACACGACGTACGCGGAAACCGGCTCCCGGCTACTGCTTCTCGGTGTCCGTGCCGGGGCCGCCGACCAGCTTGTCGCTCCCGCTGCCGCCCTTCAAGGTGTCGCGGCCGGGCCCGCCGAGCAGCTTGTCTGCCCCGGAGCCGCCGCGGAGAACGTCGTTTCCGCGCCCGCCTTCGATCTTGTCGCTGTCCGCGCCGCCACTCAGCCTGTCGTTGAGGTTGCCGCCAGCGATGGAGTCGAAGCCGAGCCCAGCGTCGAAGACGTTGATGTGATTCGCAGCCCCGACGAATTTGTCGTCGGAGTATTCGGTCGGGTCGCTCGCGGTGGAGCCGGCGTGGATCTCGATCGGCCCCTGGCCGCCGCCGAGGCTGTCGGGCAGTTGCGAGAAGTCGAAGAGGGTGGATATAGACGAGGAAGCGTCGATTCGCCTCAAGTCGCGGCAGTAGGCAGGACCGTTGTCGACGGAAACGCCACTGACGGTGATCTCGCCGTCGCTCGCGCAGCGAGGAACGATTTTCCCCTCACCGCCGCTGACCGTGAGCACACCGTTGTTGAAGGTGCCAAAAGCATCCGCCCGCGCCGGCATGAGCACCGCGATCGCCAGCGCAAGCGTCGTGCCGATCAGCACCCAGCAGGACGATCCGCCGAACCGAAGCCGAAGCGCTGCCATCGCTGCCACAGACCGGAGTTTAGATCGTCAACGCGCTTTGGTCATTTCCAGCGGCGGGGCGCTCCGCTCAGGTATTCGGCGTAGCCGCGAAGGGCGGCCGACGAGATCAGCGCTTGGTAGCCGAACAGGTAGCCGTAGAAGCCGGGAACGTCGGGGGCGAGGTGTACATCGAGGCGCCGAAAGACGTGCCGCTCCTGCCAGCGACGCAGCAGCCCGAAGATGGCCAGGGTGACCGGCAGAACCAGCATCGACCACCAGGAGAACAGCAGCGGGTAGCCGGCGACGAAGAGGATCACGCCGGGAATCCAGAAGAAGACATAACCGAAGTCGAGGAACGGCACCAGGTAGTCCATTCCGGCGACGAACTTGGCCAGCAGCCGCGGCTGCTCGGTTGGCGGGCTCCTCTGCAGGCCCTCGAACATGCCCTCCGCCCAGCGCGAGCGCTGGCGCATGAACGCCTGGAGCTTCTCGGGGGCGGCGGTGAAGCCCAGCGCGCAGGGCTCGTACTGCACGAACCCCCGCGAGGCCATCAGCGTCCAGGTCAGGACGATGTCCTCTCCGATCGCATCCGGCCAGCCGCCGACGGCCAACAGATCCTCGGTCCAATACGCCGAGAACGCGCCCTGCGCGACAAGGGTGCTGTTGTAGGCAGCCTGCATGCGCTTGACGCCGTTGATCCCGAGGCGGTAGTCCCACCCCTGCATCCGGGTGAGCAGGCCTTGGGCGGTGTTCTCGACGACGAGTGCTCCGGCGCAGGCGCAGACGCGCTCGTCGCGAGGTCGGCCGGTGAGGCGAGCGACCAAGAAGTCGAGGGCGCGCGGATGCAACCGGGTGTCGGCGTCGACGGTGACCACGATCGGAGTGGAGACGCACTCGAGCGCCGTGTTGAGCGCCCGATACTTTCCCGGCTCGGGCTCGAACGCACGCTGGAGCTCCAGTCCACGCCGCCGCGCCGCCTCCTCGGCGAGCTCGACCGTGCGATCGGTGGAGTCGTTGTCGGCGAGGAGGACGTCCACGTGGCCCCCGTAGGTGAGCTCCGAGATCCGCTCCAGAGTCGGGACGATCCGGTCCTCCTCGTTGCGGGCGGCGACGATCACGGTCACCGCCGGCCACTCGCCCTGCGGCCACGGCCCGGGCGGCGGCTCGACGGGGGGAATGCGGTAGCGAAGGGTCAGCAGGGTGAAGACCATGAACCCGATCAGCGCCGCCGGGACGTAGGCGAGCAGGCTTGGGATCACCCACGCCATGACGGGGCCGATCGCCTCCCTGAGATCGTCACGCCACGACGTCGACCCCCACACCGCAAATCCGACGTAGGCAACCGTCAGCGCAAACGCGCCCGTGAACCGGACCGTCGGCGACACCCCGACCTCCGGGCGCGCACCCTCCATCGGGGTACCCGACCTGGACTCGGGCGACAACGGCTGCGCCATCACCGAAGAGTCCCAGGAAGATCACTCCCCCGAGCCGCCCTCTCGAACGTTCGTGGAGAGAGCGAGGAGCGTCCGTTCCTCTATAGCGGGGGGCCGCTTCTTGGATGTGCCGGAAGACGGTACAAGATGCGAGATCCGCGCTCCGGCTGGATCTCGATGCGGTGCCCCGGATGGGGTTCAGGGCTGCCAAAGCTTCAAGCAGTGCTTGGGACGACGCGGCGTGTGTAGGAGTACGCTCCCCGCCGGTGCGCCGGGAAGACTGGTCGGCAAGGATCGCCCATGAGCCAGACCACAACAACCGCCCCAAGAAGCCGCGGTAGCAGCGACTCACCCGCGCACCGGCCGCGTTCGCGAAACGTCCTGGCGTTCGCAGCGCTCGGCGTCGTCTTCGGCGACATTGGGACGAGCCCGCTCTACGCGATGCAGGCGATCTTCACCGGCGATCACCCGGTGCGCGCGACCCCGGCAGATGTCTACGGAGTTATCTCCCTGGTGGCTTGGTCGCTGACGCTGATGGTCTCGATTAAGTTCGTCGTCTTCGTCATGCGGGCCGACAACGAGGGCGAGGGCGGCGTGATGGCCCTCTATGCGCTCGTGCGGCGAACCGCGATCGAGCGGCCGGCGGTCAAAGGCGCCCTGCTTGCCGCCGGCATCGTCGGCGTCGCGCTCTTCTTCGCCGACGCAATGATCACCCCGGCCATCTCAGTGCTCTCGGCTGTCGAAGGCGTTGAAGTTGCGGCCCCGAGCCTCTCCTCGATCATCTTGCCCGTAACGATCGGCGCGCTCGCGCTCCTCTTCGCCATCCAGCGCCACGGAACCGCTGCGGTGGGCCGGCTCTTCGGGCCGATCATCCTGATCTGGTTCGTCGCGATCGCCACTGCTGGGGTCGCTGAGATCATCCGCAATCCTGAGGCCTTGAAGGGCCTCGCGCCTTCCTACGCGGTCGAGTTCTTCGTCAACCACCCGCTGACGGCGTTCCTCTCGCTCGGTGCCGTCGTTCTCGTCTTCACCGGTGCAGAGGCCCTCTACGCCGACATGGGCCATTTCGGCAGACCCGCGATCAGCCGGGCTTGGTTCTTCGTCGCCTTCCCCGCCCTGCTGCTGAACTACATCGGGCAGGCGTCGCTGATCCTCGAGACCCCAAGCGCGGTCTCGAACCCCTTCTATCTCCTCCTGCCGGAGTGGTCGCGCGTGCCGATGATCGTGCTTGCGACCTGCGCGACGCTGATCGCATCCCAGGCAGTCATCTCCGGGGCGTTCTCGGTCACGCGGCAGGTCGTCCAACTCGGCTTCCTACCGCGAATGACGATCAGACACACCTCGGCGGAAACGATCGGGCAGGTCTATCTGCCGGCCGTCAACTGGACCCTCTTCGTCTTGGTCGTCGGACTCTGCCTGGGCTTCGGTTCCTCGGAGAAGCTGGCGACTGCCTACGGCATCGCGGTGATGGGCACTCTCCTGATCGACTCGATCCTGTTCCTGGTCGTGGCGCGAGCGCTCTGGCGTAAACCGCGCTCCCTGATCGCTCTCGGGGTGATCGGATTCGTACTGCTCGACCTGCTCTTCCTCGGCGCCAACCTGCCGAAGATCGCCGAGGGCGGCTGGTTCCCGATGTTGGTCGGCATCGCGATCTTGCTCCTCTTCACTACCTGGCATCGAGGACGCGAGCTGCTCTCCGCAGAGCGGACGCGGACGGAGGGTGCGCTGCCCGACTTCATCGAGGAGATGCACCGGAAGGGGTTGCCGACGCGGATCAAGGGAACGGCCGTTTTCCTCAACCCCTCGAAGGAGAGCACGCCGTTGGCGCTACGTGTTGCGCAGACGCGGCTCCGTGCAATCCCCGAAGAGGTCGTGATTCTGACCGTAGACATCGGCAACGTGCCGAGCGTCCCCGATGAGGAGCGCGCAGAACTCGATCACCTCGGCAACCCTGACGATGGGTTCTCGCACCTGACCCTGCGCTACGGCTATATGGACAACCCCGATGTCCCGAAGGGGATCAACGTGGCGCGGGATCAAGGACTCGCGAGCTTCAACCCGTACCACGTCACCTACTACCTCTCGCAAATTGCACCGGTTCCCTTCGGCGACAAGGGCATGGCGCATTGGCGCAAGGACCTCTTCCTGGCAATGAATCGCAACGCCGCGAGCCCCGTCGGCTACTTCAACATCCCGGCCGAGAAAGTCGTCGCCCTCGGCGGCCAAATCAGGTTCTAGATGTAAGACCCAGCAACGTTATTCAGCTCGGCGAGTCGAGCTCCGGGCGACTTGTGGCTGAGAGAGCCGTGCGGTCTGCGCCAGTTATAGAACTCCAGCCAGCCAGATAGCGCCGCGGTGCGCTGGGCGGAGTCGC
>DATDBO010000022.1:0-7695 GCA_036524775.1 Solirubrobacterales bacterium | reverse complement strand
GGCCCGAGGAAGATGCAGATCAGCATCGCCGCCATGCCGGCGATCAGCACCTCGCCCATCAGCGCAGCTCCACCAGCGTCTCCGCCACCGCCTCGAGGCCGGCCGAGCGCGATCCCTTGACGAGGATCGCGTCGCCCGGCTCGAGCTGGGCGGCGAGCAGCTCGGCCGCCTCGGCCGGATCGGCGACCAGCTCGTCCGGTCCGTACTCGCGGGCCGGCTCGCCGACGCCGATCAGCATGTCGACCCCCTCGCCGCGCGCGTGCTCGCCGACCTCACGGTGGTAGGCGGCTGCGCCCTGGCCGAGCTCGGCCATCTCCCCCAGCACCGCGATGCGGCGCGTACCCTCGAGCGAAGCGAGGTGGTCGAGCGCCGCGCGCATCGAGACCGGGTTGGCGTTGTAGCAGTCGTTCACCAGGACGATCCCGTCACCAAGCTCGAGGCGCTCGCCTCGGAAGCGGGAGAAGCCTATGTTCGCAGCGCGATCGGCCATCTCCCCGAGCGGCGCGCCGAGGGCGACCCCGGCGGCGATCGCGGCGAGGGCGTTGGTCAGGTTGTGACCCTCGGCGAAGGGAAAGTGGAAGCGAGCCTGGCCGGCGGGAGTGGAGATGAGCGCCTCGGTCACCCCGTCGGCGACGCGCTGCTCGACCGCCTCGACGTCGCCGCCGGGGCCGAAGCGCAGCAGGCTCGGGGCGGCGTCGAGGTGGGGCTCGAGCTCGCCCGCCGCGACCGGCGCTACCGCGATGCCGTCGGGGGGCAGCGCGGCGAGGATCTCCGCCTTCGCCGCGGCCACCGCCTCGACCGAGCCGAGCAGCTCGACGTGGACCGGTCCGACGTTGGTGATCACCGCCACCCGGGGCTCGGCGATCGCCGCCAGCTCGGCGATCTGGCCGGCGCCGCGCATCGCCATCTCCAGCACCAGCAGATCGGTGTCCGCGGGCGCTTCGAGCACGGTAAGGGGCAGCCCGATCTCGGTGTTGAGGTTCTCCCGGTTGGCGTGCACCCGGCCGGGCAGCAACGCGCGGGCGATGTCCTTGACCGAGGTCTTGCCGACCGAGCCCGTGACGCCGACCACGGGTACGCCGAGCTCGTGCCGCCAGGCTTTGGCGAGCGCCTGCAGCCCGACGAGCGGATCCGCAACTGCGAATACCCAACCGCTGTCGAGTCCGCTGGCGCGGTCCGCGTCGACTACGACACCCCATGCGCCGGCCGCGAGCGCCGCCGCCGCGAACTCGCCGCCGTCGACGCGCTCGCCGCGCAGGCCGAATAAGAGGTCGCCCTCCCCCGCGGCACTCGAGTCGATGACGCCACGACGGGGGCTGCCCGGTTCCCCGCGGGCGACTATCCCCGCTTCCATGGCGGCGGCGATCTGCTCGGCGGTCAGGTTCAAAGCCGCCGCAGCTCCTCGCGCGCCACCTCACGGTCGTCGAAGGGGATCTTCCGCCCACCCTCGAACTCATGGCCCTGCTCGTGACCCTTGCCGGCGATCACGACAGTATCGCCGGGCTCCGCTCGCGCAAGGCCGAGAGCGATCGCAGCACGCCGATCGACCTCCACCTCCACCCCGCTGCCGTTCGGGGCACCGGCGGCGACTTCGGAGACGATCGCCTCGGGATCCTCGGACCGTGGATTGTCGGAGGTGACGATCGCCAGATCGGAGAGCTCCGCCCCGGCGCGCCCCATCAGCGGCCGCTTGCCCTTGTCGCGATCGCCGCCGGCGCCGAAGACCGAGATCACCCGCCCCCTTCCAAGCCGCCGCGCCGCCCGAAGCACGTTCTCCAGCGAGTCGGGCGTGTGGGCATAGTCGACGAGGACCGTGAACGGCTGACCCTCGTCCACCGGCTCGAAGCGGCCGGGTGGTGGCGGCGCCTTGGATAGAGCCGTCCTCGCCACCTCGGGCTCGACCCCAAGAGCCGTCGCCGCGGCAAACGCCCCCAGCGCGTTGGCGACGTTGAAGTCGCCCGGCAGGGAAATATCGAGGCGGACCTCCGCGGCGCTCAGATCGGCCTCGACGCCTGCAGACGAGAAGGTCACGCAGTCGAATTCCTCGTTCAAACGGCGCCCGTACGGATCGTCGAGGTTGATGATCGCCGTCTCCGGTCTCATCTCGAACAGCAGGCGCTTGGACTGGAAGTACTCCTCCATGTCGCCATGGAAATCCAGATGGTCCTGGGTCAGGTTCGTGAACAGGCCGACGTCAAAATGGATCGCGTCGCAGCGGTGCAGGGCAAGAGCATGAGAGGAGACCTCCATCACGCCTGCCACATCGCCCCCCTCCAGCATTCGTCGAAAGGTCGCCTGCAGATCGATTGCCTCAGGAGTGGTCCGCTCGACCTCCTCCTCCACTCCGCCAACCACCTGCTTCACGGTCCCGAGCAATCCACACGACATCCCGGCTGCGTCAAGAATCTCCCGCAGCAGAAAGGCCGTGGTCGTCTTCCCGTTGGTCCCGGTGATCCCGACGACTTTCAGCTCACTCGTCGGATCGCCGTAGAACCGCGCCGCCATAGGAGCCATCGCCGCCCGCGCGTCCGGGACCACGACCTGCGCAACGTCGAGCTCCCCAAGCTCCCGCTCCACCACGAGCGCCCCGGCTCCGGCCTCGACAGCCGCAGAAGCGAACTCGTGCCCATCCGACTTCTCCCCGGGCACGCAAAAGAACAGCGTCCCAGCCCGCACCCGGCGACTGTCATAAGCAAGCTCCTCGACCTCGGTCGCCCCGTCTCCAACGACCGGGGCTCCCCCAGCTACGGCCGCGAGCTCTTCCAATCTCACGCAGGCGATTCTAGGCCGGGGCCCCGCTATTCCTGCGGCACGCCGAGATATGGCAAGGCGAACTCGGCGATCTCGCCGAAGGCCGGTGCGGCCACCGACCCGCCGTAGATTTCGCCCTGCGGCTGGTCGACGATCACGGCGACGAGCAGGCGGGGGTCGTCGGCAGGGGCGAAGCCGATGAAGGAGGCGACGTACTTGGTCTCCGAGTAAGTGCCGTTTTCGGCGACCTGCGAGGTGCCGGTCTTGCCGGCCAGCGTGTAGCCGGGCACGCTCACCTCCGAGGCGGTGCCGCCCGGCGCCAGCACCCCCTCCAGCATCGTCCGCACCTCGGCGGCGACGTCGGCGCCGATCACGCGGCGACCCGGAGGCTCCTCGACCGGCTCCTCGCCGACGCTCTCGATCAGGCGCGGCCGGCGCAGCGTGCCCCCGTTGGCGATCGCCGCGTAGCCGGCCATCATCTGCATCGGCGTCACCGAGAGGCCCTGGCCCAGCGGCAGGTTGCCCATCGTCGACCCCGAGTACTCCTCCAGCTCGGGCACGATGCCCTGCTCCTCGGCCGGGAAGGGAACGCCGGTCGGGCGCCCGAAGCCGAGCCGCGCGATCCAGCGGCTGAATTTCTCGCCGCCGAGGCCGAGGCCGATCGTCACCGCGCCCACGTTGGAGGAGTGGGCGAGGATTTCGGCGACCGACATCGTCGCCGTGCCGCGCGCGTGCGACTCCTCGATCACGCGGTCGGCGACCTGGATCGTCGGCGGCAGCGTGAAGTAGGTCGAAGGGGTGACCTGACGTTCCTCCAAAGCCGCGGCGACGGTGAATGCCTTGAAGGTCGAGCCGGGCTCGTAGGTGAAGCCGGTCGCGCGGTTGAGCAGGTCGTCCGGATCGGCGCTCGAGAGGTCGGATGGGTCGACCGCCGGCCAATTGGCGACCGCCAGGAGCTTCGAACTGCGCGGGTCCATCGCGATCGCCGTGGCGCCCTGCGGCGCCCAAGTTTCGCCGACGCCGGCGAGGACCCGCTCGGTTTCCTGCTGGATCGCCGGGTCGAGCGTCAGGCGCAGGTCTTCGCCGTCGCCGGCCTCGTTGAGGGTTTCGAGGCGGATCGGCTCGCCCAGCGCGTCCTTGACGATCCGCCGTTCGCCGTCCTCGCCGCGCAGCACCTCGTCCTCGCCGGCCTCGAGCCCGGTCAGGCCCTGGCCTTCGTCGCCGACGGCGCCGATCGTCTGCGCGGCCAGCTCGCCCTGCGGGTAGGTGCGCCTGCTGTCGGGCAGTTCGCCGATCCCGGGCAGCTCCAGCCGCGCGACACGCGCGGCGCTCGGCAGGTCGACCTTGCGGGCGACGTAGGCGAAGCCCGAGTCTTCGGTGAGGCTCTCCAGCACCTCGGCTTCGTCGAGGTCGAGGATCGAGGCCAGTTTCTCTGCCGCCTGCCGCGGCTTCTCCACCTGGTAAGGCGTCGCGTAGATCGTCTTCGCGTCTTCGGAGACCGCGAGGGGGTTGCCGAAGCGGTCGAGCAGGCTGCCGCGCAGCCCCGGCACGGTGACGACCTCGGTCTGCTGGTAGGAGGCTTCGGAGGCCAACGTCGATCCCTGCACCCCCTGCAGCCAAAAGGCGCGCCCGGAGACGACGAGGAAGCAGAGCAGGAAACCGGCGAAGAGGAGCCCGATCCTGCGCTCGATCGTGCGCATCGCGCCTCAGTAGGCCGCTTCGGCGGCGGCCAAGCGCAGGGCGGCGGTCTCGACGTCGCCGGGATCGGCCTGGACCGCGCCGGCCTCCTCGAGGGCGACGGCACTGAGGCCGAGGGCGGCCGCGTCGTGGCGGATCCGCTCCACGCCGGACCTCTGCGCGTCGCGGTAGCGGAGCATCGAGTTCTCCTCGTCGAGGGCCTGGACGTTCTGGTCGACGTGGCCCGCTCCGGCGGCGAGACTGAGGGTGACGACGTTGAGCGCGACGATCCCGACCAGGAGGACGCCGAGCACGGCGATCCAGGCGCGACCGCGGGTGAGGCGCACGATCAGGCTCGAGTCCGGCAGGGCGCGGACCGCGCCGGCGGTGCCGACAGCGATCGGGATCAGGTGGCCGCCGGGGCGGCGCGCGGGCGATTTGCGGACCGGCTTGCGAGTTGGCGCCTTGCGAGCCGGGGCGGGCGCAGCGACGAGTGCCGGTCGTTTGCGCCGCGCGGGCGCGGCAGTCGCCGTGCGGGCGGTCGCGGCGGCAGCCATCAGGCGGCGCCCCCGGCGCTCTGCGCCTCGGCGATCTTGACCGCGCCGCGCAGGTGGGCGGACTTGGCGCGCGGGTTCGAGGCGACCTCGTCGGCGCCCGGCGCGATCGCGCGCCGCGTCAGCAGCTCCGCTTCGGGCTCGCGGCCACAGGCGCAGACCGGCAGCTCGGGTGGGCAGACGCAGCCGCGCGAGCGGTCGGCGAGGAACCGCTTGACGCGCCGGTCCTCGAGCGAGTGGAAGGAGATCGCCGCAAGCCGCCCGCCGAGCGGCAGGATCGACCAGGCGGTGGGCAGAGCGTCGTCGAGCGAGTCGAGCTCGCCGTTGACGGCGATGCGGAGCGCCTGAAAGGTGCGCTTGGCCGGGTGGCCGGCGCCGAAGCGGGCCGAGGCCGGCATCCCCGCTTTGATCGCGTCGACGAGCTCGGCGGTGGTGCGCAGGGGCCGCCGCCGCACGATCTCACGCGCGATCCCGCCGGCGTAGCGCTCCTCGCCGAAGCGGCGCAGCGCTTGGGCGATGCGCGACTCCGGCCACTCGTTGACCAGGTCGGCGGCGCTGAACTCCTGGCGGGTGTCCATCCGCATGTCGAGCGGGGCGTCGTAGGAATAGGAGAACCCCCGCTCCATCGCGTCGACCTGCATCGAGGACATGCCGAGGTCCAGGAAGACCATCTCTGGGCGGATGCCTTCGCCGCGCAAGGTGCGAAGCCCTGCCGAGTAGTCGACGCCGAGGAAGCGAGTGCGGCAGGGCGCCTCGGCGGCGAAGCGCTCGAAGCGCGCCTCGGCGGCCGGGTCGCGGTCGATGCCGATCAGCGTCCCCTCCGGGCCGAGCGCCGCGGCGATCCGCCGCGCGTGCCCGCCGCCGCCGAAGGTGCAGTCGACGGCCACCTGGCCCGGCTGGGGGGTCAAGAGGTCGGTCAGCTCTGCGACCAGGACAGGCTCGTGCTCGCTCGTCATGCGAATAAGGGTTGCGCTCTCGGATGCGGCGTGGTGAAGGCCACGGTCTGGAAGAGCGAGGTTCGCGGCTTGGGCGCGCATCTCACGCAGCCGCTCCGCTCGTGGCGAAGCCCTCGGCGATCTCGGGGGCGGAGGCGTCGAGCTCCTGCTCCTGCTTCGCCCAGGCTGCGGCGTTCCAGATCTCCAGGTACTCGCCGGCGCCGATCACGACACAGGCGCCGTCGAGCCCGGCGTGCTCGATCAGCGGCTTGGGCACGCGGATGCGACCGGCCGAATCGAGCTTCTCGTCGAAGGATCCGCCGTGGAAGCGGCGGCGCAGGCTGCGGGCGTCCTTGCCGAAGGGGCTGTGCGGCGAGAGGAAGCGCTCGGAGAGCTGCTCGAACTCCGCGGTCGTGTGCACCCAGACGCAGGGATCGAAGCCCTTCGAGAGAACGATGCCGTCGGACAGCGCTGCCCTGAAGCGAGAGGGAACCGTGAGGCGATCCTTGGAGTCGAGGCTGTGCTCGTAAAGACCCCGAAATGCCATCCTCGTGGGTTCCTTTCTGCGGCCGGTAAGAGAGTTGGGACCGGAGTGATGAGGTGGGAGGAGCCTCACCACCCCGGTCCTGGGCTTCAACTCGAGCGCCACAATACCCCACTTCCCCCCACTTTGCAACACAAGTCGAGACAAAGCCCCATTCACAACCTCGGTTGCAGCCGCCGGACCCCGGCGTGTCTGACTTCCCAGGGCCATAGACCCCCGGTAAGTCAGACACGCCCTGGAATAGGCTTGGCGGCGCGATGAGCCAGGGCTTGCCGGACGACGCCGACGACCTGCGCGGCTTCTACTTCGGCCAGTTCCTGCGCAAGCCGCTGACCCTGGCCCTGCTCGCGATCGAGGTCGTCGCGGCGGGTGTCGCCGGAGCGATCTTCCTCGGCCCGGCGATCGGCGCCGCGATCGCTGCCGGCGCGCTGCTGCTCGGCCTGCTCGTCGTCTTCGCGATCGCCGACTCGCACTCCGAGGACGCCTTCTTCGAGGTCTACGGCCGGCAGAACGAGATGACCGTCCACGACAGGAGCCGCCTCCCCCAGGCCACGCCGCTGCTGAGCAAGGGCGACGACCGCTACGCCGAGCGGACGCTGGAAGGCCCGCTGGGCGACGGCGTCGACGGACTGCTCGCTCTATACACCTACGAGGAGGAGTCGACCGACAGCGAGGGCAACCGGACGACGAATTACTACCGCTACACCGTCGGCATCGTCGAGGTGCCCGAGTGCGCCGGCTTCGTCCCCGAGCTCTACTGCCAACGCAAGTTCGGCCTGCGCGCCCTGGAGAAGCTCGAGGACGCCTTCCGCCGCTCCAAGCAGCGGGTCAAGCTGGAGAGCGCGGCGCTCGACGAGCGCTACGAGATCTTCTCCGCCGATGACCAGGACCCGAACGGCCTGCGCCAGCTCTTCTCCCCCGGCTTCATCGTCTGGCTCTCCGAGTCGGCGCCCGAGAAGTTCGCCTTCGAGCTGGTCGGCGGCAACCTCTGCTGCTACGTCAACGGTCACAAGAAGAAAGCCGAGGAGCTGGACGCGATCCGCGCCGCCTCGACCGCCGTCGCGACCCGCCTGCGCGAGGAGTCGTTGGAGTAGGTGTGGCGCCTTTGTTGGGATATGTCCCACAAAGGCGCCAGGTCAGAAGCCGGCGAGGAGGACGTCGGCGTTGGCGATCAGCGCGGCGGCGATCGTCAGCAGGACCGAGGGGACGAGGACGAGGGCGACGACGAGCTGGA
>DATDBO010000021.1:0-18951 GCA_036524775.1 Solirubrobacterales bacterium | reverse complement strand
CTTTTTCCCCGTCGCGGACGATGTCAGTGGTCACCCTGGGGACCACTTCGCCCACGCCGGCGGTGTTCCAACCGCTCAGGCCTTCCTCGAAATCGGCGAGCAGGATGGGCGGTTCCGGTTCGGGTTCGGGCGCCGGAGGCGGCGGAGGTGGAGGCGGAGGCGGAGATGGCGGCGGGGGTTCCGGCGACGCAGGCGGTTCGGGCTGAGGCGCCGGGGGAGGAGTCGGATCCGGTTCCGGCTCGGGCGGCGGAGAGGCGCCGACCGGGAGATGCGGAGCGGAGACGGTCGGCGAAAGGGCGACAGGCAAGCTCGTGTCGCCAGGCGACGATCCGCCTTGATCGGCGGATGCAGGAGGAGATCCGGCTACCAGCCGGCCGGCGACCGAGGCCGGGCGCCTCGCGTATGCGGGATGAGCCTGGGCGATCCCGATCGCCGCGCCAGGCCGCGTCGCGTCGAACAGGCCGGAGCGGATCTGACCCGGGACCCGGGCCGAGGAGCCCAGCGAACCAATCGACGCCGGGTTCGCCCCGACCAAGGCCGCGGCGCCCAAGAGCACGGCGGTTCCCCCGAGGGCGGCGCGCCTCAACAGTCGACCGGTGACTGGCGTAAACGGACGAATGATTGATCCAAGATAGCGAGAGTGCCGGCTCGGCTTGCACGAACCGCGCACCGACGCGCGCCTCCGCAGCTAATAGGTCTCGACGATCTCGTACAGCGTCGTGCGCTGGGCGGGGGCACGGCCGGCCGCGCGCGCAGCCTCGATCAGCTGCTCGGGCTCG
The DNA here is from genome assembly GCA_036524775.1 of Solirubrobacterales bacterium. GTDB lineage: Bacteria > Actinomycetota > Thermoleophilia > Solirubrobacterales > 70-9 > VRUE01. The sequence continues at coordinate 18,172 of DATDBO010000021.1, read as the reverse complement.
AGTCGGACGCCGTGCCGGGAGCCGGCCATCCGCGAGATGTTCTCCTCCATCAGCGTGCCGCCGAGGTCGTTGACCCCCCAGCGCAGCGCCTCGCCGGCAGCGTCGAGGCCCATCTTCACCCAGCTCGCCTGCAGGTTGGGGATCGTCCGCCCCAGCGCCAATCGGAAGGCGGCCGTGTGCTTGAGGTTCTCGCTCGCCGAGATCTCCTCGATCCCGTGCGTGCGGCCCAGCATCGTGTTGAAGGGGATGAAGCTGAGCGGGACGAACTCGGTGATCCCGCCGGTGCGCTCCTGCAGCGCCCGCACGACGCGCATATGGCGGGCCAGCTCGCGCGGCTCCTCGATGTGGCCGAACATCACCGTAGAAGTCGAGCGCAGCCCGGCCCGGTGGGACGCTTCGACGATCTCGACCCAGCGCTCGACCGGCAGCTTGTTCGGAGAGATCCGCCGCCGCACGCCGTCGTCGAGCACCTCGGCCGCAGTGCCGGGAGTGGAGCCCAATCCGCACTCGAGCAGGTACTCGAAGACGGCATCGGGGCCTTTGTCCGAGCGCTCGCACATGTAGTGGACCTCCATCGGCGAGTAGGCGTGCAGGTGCAGCTGCGGCGCGACCTCCTTGGCCAGCTTCAACCACTTGCCGTACTCCTCCAGGGTCAGGTCGGGATGGATCCCCCCCTGCATGCAGATCTCCGTAGCCCCGAACTCGACCGCTTCCAAGATCCGCGCGGCGAACTCCTCCTCGCTCACCTCGTAGGCGTCGGGCGACCGCCGCCCCTGCCCGAACCCGCAGAAGGAGCAGCCGACGACGCAGATGTTGGTGAAGTTGATGTTGCGGTTCACCACGAAGGTGACGCGATCCCCGGCCAGCTCCGCCCGCAGCTCATCGGCCGCGCACCGCATCTCCTCAATCACCGCGGGCCGCGTCTCCGCGAACAACGCCGTCAACTCGTCCTCGCTCAGCTCGACCCCGTCCCGCCCCTTCTCGATCGCCCGAGGAGCCAGCTTCGAATCGATCTGCTCCTCGGTCCTCCGCCCCGACCCCCTCCGAGGAATGAAGCTCCAGTACTTCAGCTTGATCACGTCCAGCACCCCCTGCTCCATCCACTCGGAGTCCATGTACTGCGGGTAGACGCACAACCGCTCCGTCAGCGCATAGCCCTTCGGCGCCAGCCCCTTCCGCACCTCATGTGGGCTGGGAAACGCATGCTCAGGCGAAATGTGATCCCCGTTCGCCGACAACCCCCCCAGATCCGTAGCCCCCGCCTCGACCAGCTCGGCCCAAGCATCCGAAAGATTCGGCGGCACCTGAATCCCCACATCCGGCATCAACCGCTTGCACTCCCGAATCAACCGCTTGATGTCGTCGACGCCGACGGAGCTCGCCCACTCCGGCAGGGAGGACGGGGATCCCTCCGCCGGAGCCTCCCCATCTGTTGCTCCGCCGGAGGGGTCCCCGTCCTCCCCCCACCGCTCGCGCGACGCGGCATCGGCGATGTCGGCGACCTCCTGGCCGTAGTAGCGCGGGTGCGGTACGAAGTTCTGAAGAATGATCTCCTGCAGATGGCCGTACTCGCGGTGCAGCTCCGCCAGCGCTTCGAGCGACGCGACCTGCTCCTCCTGGGTCTCGCCGATCCCGACCAAAATGCCGCTGGTGAAGGGGATCTTCAGCGCTCCCGCCGCCTCGATCGTCGCCAGCCGCTGGGTCGGATGCTTGGTCGGCGAGCCCGCATGGACGGTGTCCATCAGGCGCTCGGAGACCGACTCCAGCATCAGGCCCTGGGAGGCGGTCACCTCGCGAAGGCGAGCCAGGTCTTCGGAGCTGAGCACGCCGATGTTCGTGTGCGGCAGGATGCCGCGCTCGAGCGCTCGCTCGCACGCCCAGACCACATAGGACGTGAAGTCGTCGTGCCCCCACTCGGCGAGCCTCGCCGTGACCTCGGGGTTTACCTCGGGCCGCTCCCCGGTGAGCACCAGCAGCTCCTTGGCGTTGCGTTTCAGCGCCTCGTCGAGCCGCTCCTCGACCTCCTCGGGCGCGTAGATGTGCGCCCTATGCGTCGCGAAAGCGCAGTACTTGCAGTAGCACTGGCAGGTGCGGGAGAGGGAGAGGGTGTAGTTCCTGGAGAAGGTGACCCGGCGCACGAGGCCTCAGAGCCTACCCCCGGGGCCCGTGGCCACCGGGGGCATGCCGCCGCCGGGCCGAAGCGGCCCGGCGGCGCAGCAACTAGAGGATGGCCGCGCTCAGGCGGTGGAGCCGGCGCCGGGCTTCGGCGCGGCGGCGGGCTTGACCCGCTCCGGCGGTTCGGTCGGCGCCGGGCCGGGCCGCTCGAGCACCAGCTTGAAGACGGCGGCGGCGAGCAGCGCTCCGACGATCGGGCCGAGCAGGTAGGGCCAGACGCCGCCCCACTCGCCGCTGACCAGGGCGGGGCCGAACCAGCGGGCCGGGTTGAAGGAACCGCCGGTCAGCGGGCCGAGGGCCATGACGAGGAAGCCCAGGGTGGTGCCGATCGCCAGCGGTGCCCAGTCCTTGACGCTCTTGGCCGAGTAGACGGCGGCGAGGATCACGAGGACGAGGCAGAAGGTGCCGATCCCCTCGACGATCATGCCCTGGAAGTTGCCGGCGAGCTTGCTGCTCACTTCGGCGGCGGCCCAGTGCGAGGCGCGACCCTCGTCGAGCAGCAGGCCCTTGGCGAGCAGCGCGCCGAGCACGGCGCCTGAGAGCTGAGCGAGCGTGTAGATGATCGCGTCGATCCCCGAGATCCGTTTGATCGCGGCGGCGGCCAGGGTCACGGCGGGGTTGAAGTGCCCGCCGCTGACGATGCCGAACATCACGATCAGCCCGAACAGCAGGAAAGCGTGAACGAGGCCCACAACCGCGAAGTCCGATCCGAACTGGGGGTTGTTGCCGGTCGCCGTGAACAGCACGACCACGCTGACGACGAAGAACACCAGCAGGAAAGTGCCGATCAGCTCGGCGATGTATGCCGCAAGGCCTCGTTGCTGCACTGGTTACGCCTCCTCTAGTCCCGTAAATCCCTCGGTTTCGGGGCGGGAGTGTATCCGGAATGGGGGATTGAATAGTTTTCCCTTTTGAATGAGACGATCTGCCGCGCTGCTGGCGGCCGTCCTCTTGCTCATCGGCCTCGGCGGCTGTGGCGAGGACGGCGCTGAACCGGGCGCGCCGCAAGGCGTGACGCTCGTGCTCGATTTCACCCCCAATGCGGTGCACTCGGGGATCTACGCCGCCGAGCGCCGTGGCTGGTACCGCGAGCGGGGAATCGACCTGACGATCCGCCCACCGGGCGAGTCGACCGACGCGCCGAAGCTGCTCGCCGCGGGGCGCGCCGAGTTCGCCGTCCTCGACATCCACGACCTCGGCATCGCCCGCGAGCGTGGGCTCGACGTGGTCGGGACGACGGCGATCGTGCAGCGCCCGCTCGCGGCGGTGATCGCCCGCGGCGAGGGCCCGGTGCGGAGCCCGCGCGACCTCGAGGGCCGCAGGGTCGGTGTCACCGGCCTGCCCTCCGACGAAGCGGTGGTCGACTCCGAGGTGAGCGCCGACGGCGGCGACCCCGCTCGCGTCGACCGGGTGACGATCGGCTTCAACGCCGTCGCCGCGCTCGCCGCCGGCAGGGTCGACGCGGCGACCGGCTTCTGGAACGCCGAGGGCGTGGCGCTGCGCCGCCAGGGCGTCCCGGTGCGGATCTTCAAGGTCGATCGCTACGGCGCGCCGCCCTATCCCGAGCTGATCGTGACGGCGTCGCGCGAGACGATCGAGCGCGACCCCGGGCTGGTCGACGCGATGATCGCCGCCACCGCGCGCGGCTACGAGCTCGCCTCCGACCACCCCGAGCAGGCGCTCGACGATCTGCTCGCCGCCGTGCCCCGGCTGGACCGAGACGAACAGGCGGAGCAGCTGCGCGCGCTGCGGCCCGACCTCCACCCCGCCCCGCTCGAGCGCGGCGTCCTGCGCGAGTGGGCGGCGTGGGACCTCGAGCACGGCCTGCTCGAGCGACCGCTCGACGTCGAGGCGGCCTTCTACCTCCCGGCCAGCAACTGAGCGGCGAGCTGCGGCAGCTCGCGGACCATGCGGGAGCGGGGGACGGCGAGGTCGACCCCGGCGGCGTCCGCGGCTCGCTTGGTCTCGACGTTGACGTGCGAGTAATAGCCGAGGACCGGAATGCCGAGCCCGACCAGGGCCTCCGGGTTCTCCGTGTCCAGGTCGGCCACGATCAGCTCCGCGTCTTCGAGCGGAGCCTCGGCCAGGCCCGGCGCGAGCGTGACCTCATGGCCGGCGGCGCTCAGCATCGCCTCGACCTTGCTGCCGAGCAGCAGATCGGAAGCGACGGTGACGACGCGAGCCACTAGATCGAGCGGCGTTGCCGGAACTCCTCGCGGACGCTCTCGGGCCGGCCCCACATCTGCACGACCTCCGAGCGGCCCTCGCGCACCTCGCGCACCTGCATCTCGCCCGCCGCGCCCTCCGCGTCGAGCTTCTCGAGGACGCCGAGCACGCTCTCCGGCGCGGCCGCGTGGCCGAAGTTGTGCGCGACCAGCAGCCGCCAGTGCCAATCCGCTTCCGAGTACGGCTGAGCGTTCACCTGGCTAAGCGCCACCGCCGTGTCGACGTACCGGCTCTCGTCGTCGATCCGCAGATCGACCTCCAGGTCCGTCCAATCCGGCGGCAGGGAGTCGAGAACCTGGTGGAAGTCATCGGCGAGGCCCACTCCGCTCAGCCTACCCGTCGGGCGGCCGCAGGTCGGGCCCAGGGATCGGGGTCCCGTGGGGGTCGTGGCTGGGTTCGCCCAGCTTCGCCGCCATCAACTGCTCCAGCTCCTCGGAGATGTGGTGCTCGAGCACCTCGGCCTCGGCATGGACCCGGTCGGCCGGCATGCCGAGGGCCTCGGAGAGGTAGGCCTCGATCAGGCGGTGATGGCGGATCACCTCGAGGGCCACCTTCTCTCCCGCCGAGGTCAGCGTGACGCCCTTGTAGGGGAGGTAGTCGACCAGCCCCAGGTCCGCCAGCCGTTTCAACATCGCGGTCGCCGTCCCCGGCGCCACGCCGAGCCGCTCGGCGACCTCGCCGTTCAGCACCGGGCCGGAGCGATCGCGCGAGAGCGCGTAGATCGCCTTGGCGTAGTCCTCGATCGCCTCGGTGTTGGCCGAGCGGTGCAGCTCGCCTCCCCCCGCGGCGGCCATCAGACCGTCACCAGCAGTCCGGTCACATAAAGGGCGGCGATGCCGGCGATCAGGCCGGCGACGGAGACCGGGTGGAGGTAGCGGCCGTCGCCGTCGCGCATCGAGGGGGCGATCTGGACGATCACGCGGGCGATCGCCCCCACCCCGACGCCGAACAGCAGCGCCGCCAGGCTGGGGTCGAAGGCGGCGGCGCCGATCCAGGCGCCGAGCACCGCCGGGGCGCCGGCGAGCAGGCCGAGGCCGGCCAGCCTGCCGACGCTCGGCCGCACCGCCGCGGCTCCGTCGCCGCCGCGCATCGGCGCGACGATCGCCAGCCCCTCGGTCGTGTTGTGGATCGCGAAGCCGACGACGAGGAAGGCGCCCAGGGCGAGCGCTCCGCTTGCATAAGCCGAGCCGATCGCCAAACCCTCGCCGAGGTTGTGCAGGCCGATCCCGAGCGCGACCAGCAGCGCCAGGTAGAGGCCGCCGCTCGCGGCCCCGGCGCCCGCGGCGGCATCGCCACGGCGGCGCAGGTGTACGTCGACCGCCGCCAGCAGCAGGTAGGCGATCAGCGCCCCGGCGAAGACGAGCGAGGTGCTGCCGAAGGCGGCGGGCGCCTCGGCGGCGATCTCGAGCCCCTCCAGGGCGGCGTCGATGCCGAGGAAGGCGAGCAGGCCGACGGTGAAGGCGATCAGGGCGACGATCCAGCTCGCGTCGACCCGCCGCACGAAGGGCAGCCAGAGCATGCCGAGGGCGACCGGGATGACGCCGACATAGATGCCGAGCAGCGCCATCAGGCCGTAGAAGTCGAGGTCGGCCGCCGGCGTTTCCGCAGCGACCGGGATCGCGGCGTCGACCGTGCCGCCGGAGGAGGTGAGGACGAAGATCTCATACGCCTCGCCCTCGATCCACGGGTAGGAGACGCGCAGCGTGGTCGAGCCCAGCCGCGGGATCTCACGTCCCCCGTCGGTGCTGAACGGGGCGTAGCCGTCGTTGACCGCGACCTGCGCGACCTCGACCGGGTCGGGCCCGTCGTTGCGCAGGGTCAGCTCGATCGTCCCCGACCGCAGCACGGTGCGCTCGACGCTCAGCTCCTCGACCGGCGGCCCGGTGCGCTCGCCCAGGCCGGGGCCGCCGAGCAGGGCGAAGGCGCCGATCGCCGCCGCGATCAGCGCCAGCGGGATCAGGCCGAGCGCCCAGGCGGGCAGCCCGCCCCCGGTTCGCTCGGCGCGCGCCGCAGCCTCCATCAGGCCGGGCTCCCGCCGCCCCAGGGCAGCTTGCAGTAAGCCGCCTGCGCCGCAGCCGGGGCGAGCAGCGAGGGCTCGCCGACGCGGAAGAACCCGGTCCAGCCGAGCTCGGCGAACTCGCTGACGTGGGCGTGGAACATGTAGTCGCCGTCGAAGGGGAACTTGAGCTCGAGGATCGAGCGCTGGCCCTGCCCTTGGGTGATCGTGTCGGTGAATTCGCTCGGCTCCAGCGACGTCCCGGTCGGGTAGTGCTGGAAGAAGTTGGCGTGGACGTGGAAGGAGTTGAGCGGGTCGTACTCGAGCACGTTGACCAGGTAGATGCGGACGAGCTCGTCGCGCTTCACCCGGATCGGCTCGTTTATGTAGTGGAAGCCGACCGTGTTGACGGCGTAGACCTCGTTGCCGAGGTCGAAGTTGGTGTCGAAGCCGTTCATCACCATTACCATCTCGTCGGCTTCCGGGCGGCCCTTCTTCGGGTCGATCACGAAGGCGCCGTAGAGGCCGCGGGCGATATGAGCGGCGAGCGGCGCGACGTGGCAGTGGTAGAGGTGGAGGCCGAACGGCTCGGCCTCGAATTCGTAGGCGAAGCTCTCGCCGGGCTCGATCTGGCCGCCGCCCATTCGCTCGCCGATTCCGGGCATGCCGTCCATCAGCGAGGGGTGGATGCCGTGGAAGTGGATCGTGTGCGGATGGTCGGAGGAGTTGACCAGGTTGATCCGCAGCCTCTCCCCCTCGCGGGCGCGCAGGGTCGGCCCGGGGACGCGGCCGTTGTAGGTCCAGGCTTCGTACTTGACGCCGGGCGCCACTTCGATCTCCTTGTCCTGGGCGACCAGCGTCCATTCGCGCAGCAGCCGGCCGCTCGCCAGTCGCCGCGTCCTGCCCCAGTCGAAGTCGCGCAGCACCTCGGTCGGGTCGAAGCCGTTGGCGCGGTGATTGACGCTCCGGCCGGGCGCGAAGGCGGCGTGGGCGAAGCGCTCATGGTCGGAGTGGCCGATGTGGCCGGCGCCGCCGTTGCCCGCGCCGGGCGCGGCCGTGGCGGTCTCGCCGCCGAGGCCGCCTCGCGAGACCAGGCTGTGCAGGCCGGCGGCGGCGGGGACGGTGGCTGCGGCGCCGAGCAGGGCGCGGCGGCTGAGGCGTCGGTCGCTCATGCCGCTGAGATTTTGACACATCTAAAAGCGGATTTCGATCCGTCAAAATCTGGCCGCCCTCTGACGCTCCTACAATCGCCCTGGATGGCCGATTCCGTCGCACTCGAGCTCGACGCCCAGTACCGCCAGCTGCGCGAGGAGTGCGGGCTGCTCGACCGCTCCGCCCGCGGCAAGCTGATCGCCGCAGGCGGCGAGGCCGCCGAGTACCTGCAGGGCCAGTTGACCAACGACGTCGAGGAGCTTGCCCCCGGCGAGGGCCAGTACGCGGCGCTGCTCGACCGCAAGGGACACATGCAGGCCGACATGCGGGTGCTGCGCACCTCGCCCGAGGAGATCTGGATCGACACCGAGCCGGAGGCGCTCGACGCGGCCCGCCGCCACCTCGAGACCTACAAGATCGGCCGCGAGGTGACGATCGCCGACGTCACCGCCGAGCGCGCGATCGTCTCGCTGATCGGCCCGCGCAGCGTCGAGCTCGCCGGCACGGCGGCGCTGCCCGAGGACGCCTGCGAAGCGGCCAAGATCGGCGGAGTCGAGTGCCTCGCGGTGGGAACCGCGACGGGCATCGACCTGATCGCCAAGCGCGACGACGCCGCGGCGCTGCGCGAGGCGCTGCTCGCCGCCGGGGCCGCCGAGGTCGGCGCCGAGGCGGCCGAGGTCCTCCGCGTCGAGTCCGGTGTCCCCCGCTTCGGCGCCGAGATGAGCGCCGCGACGATGCCCGCCGAGGCGGGCATCGTCGAGCGCGCCGTTAGCTTCACCAAGGGCTGCTACATCGGCCAGGAGCCGGTCGCCCGGCTCCACTACAAGGGTCGCCCCAACCGCAGCCTGCGGGGGCTCGAGCTGAGCGCCCCGGCCACGGCGGGCGAGGCGCTGCGACTGGGCGAGAAGGAGGTCGGGACGATCGGCAGCGCCTGCGTCTCCCCCGCCCGCGGGCCGATCGGCCTGGCGATCGTCCGCCGCGAGGCCGAGCCGGGTGCCGAGCTGGCCGTAGGTGAAGATGGCGTTACGGCTCGTGTGACCGACCTGCCCTTCGGCTAGATTCCGCCGCATGGGGAGGAAATGGTCGATTCCGCTCGCGCTGGCGGTGGTGCTCGCCGGTTGCGGCGCCGAGGAGCACGCCAACGAGCCGCGCCTGCAGCCCCCGACCCGGGTCAGCGTCGCGATCACCGAGGACGCGATCACGGTGCAGCCGCGGCGGATCGCGGTCGGGCCCGAACCGACCCAGCAGATCCCCCAGAACGTGCACGCCGAGCAACCCGTGGTGCGCTCGAAGGCGCCGCTCAACGTCGTCCTCGTCGCCGCCAACCTGACCGACGTCGACTCCCGGCTCGAGCTGCGCGGGGCCGGCAAGGACCTCCCCTCCGAACCGCTCTACGCCAACTCGAACGGCAGCATGCAGGCGATCCTCCCCACCGGCGTCTACCGGATCGAAGCCGCCGACATCCCCGGCGCGGGCACGGCGAAGCTCGTCGTCGGCCCCTACCGCACCTCCTCCGAGAACGACGTCCTGCTGCCCTGACGCAGCGTCCTGTCTGTCAGCTAAGATACCGCGCGTGGAGGGTAAAGCAGACAGGCGTACTGCGCGCGGTTGACAACCGTCGCGTCCTGCTTGACCAGCGGGATCCGGTTCGAGTCCGGTGCCCTCCGCAGATGCTCGAAGCCGGTGCTAGGTCGAGTGCTGGCGCGGTGTGCCGTGCTAATCTCACGGTGGTTGTCAGCCGCGCGCGGGGTGGTTCCCGCTTAACAGCATCGACCCGCTCCGGCGGGTCGTCTGCTTTCCAAGCCCGGAAACTCCGCTGAAGCGGAGGCGCCGTGGCGTCTGCCCCGTTCGTCACGATCGGCCTAATGACTGTCGCACTGGCGATAGCCGCGATCCTGCTCGCCGCCGGGTTGCTCTACGCGTTGCTCTCGCGCGCCCGCCAAGGGGCCGTCGAGCCGCCCGATCTCGGCGCGACGGTCCAGCAGGCGATCGCGGAGGCGATCCCCGGCTTCCTGCAGGCCAACGACGAGGCGCGCAAGGTCGACGCCAAGGTGGCGGAGGCGACGCTCGACAAGCGCCAGGCCGAGATCAAGGCGCTCGCCGAGCGGATCGCCAAGGGCCAGGAGAAAATCGAGAAGGAGGTGCAGCGGCGCGGCGAGACCGACCTGCAGACGCGCACCCTGCTGGAGCAGATGGGACAGACGGTAGGCAACCTCAACTCGGAGACGGCCGGGCTGAAGAAGGCGCTTCGCCAGCCGCAGACCCGTGGGCAGTGGGGCGAGTTGCAGCTGCGGCGCTGCGTCGAGATCGCCGGGATGACCGAGCACGTCGACTTCGAGCTGCAGGAGACGATCCACACCGACGACGGGCGGCTGCGACCCGACGCCCGCTTCCTGCTGCCGGAGGGGCGCGCCTTCGTCGCCGATTCGAAGGTTCCGCTCGACGCCTTTCTGGACGCCCAGGAGGCGGAGATCGAGGCGGAGCGGATCGTCCAGCTCGAGCGGCACGCGCGCCAGGCGCGCGAGCACATCCGCAGCCTCAGCTCGAAGGACTACCAGGGCCAGTTCAAGGCGGGCGAGGTCCCCGACCTGGTGATCTGCTTCATCCCCAACGAGCCCGCCATGCACGCGGCCTTCGCCGCCGATCCGACGCTCTTCGACTACGCCCTGGAGCGCAACGTGCTCGTCGTCAGCCCGACTTCGCTGATCGGCCTGCTGCGCACGATGGAGCTCGGCTGGCGCCAGGAGCGGATGGTCGCCGAGGCGGCCGAGATCGCCGAGGCGGCGGGCACGCTGCACAGCCGCTTCGCCAAGTTCCTCGCCGACTTTGACAAGGTCGGCAGGGGCCTCACCTCGGCAGCGGGCGCCTACGACTCGGCCGTCGGCTCGATGGAGCGGAGATTGCTCCCTCAACTGCGCAAGGTCGAGGGCCTCGGCATCGCGCCGGGCAAGGAGATCCAGCCGCCCGAACCGACCGAGATCACGGTCAGGGCGATCACGGCCCCGGAGCTTGACGAGTCCCCCAAGGTCGTCTGACCAAGCAGGCCAAGGACACACTGAGCGCCGTGTGCTCTGCACACAAGCGAGGGAGGACGCAGGCATGCGCCGCGTCAGACGGCCTTGGGGCTAGGATTCGCCGCCCGCTCGCAATACGACCCACGGAGGACCGGTTTGGCCGTCGACACCAGCGCAGTAGCGAAGTTGGACGTGGAGCCCGGCACGCTGCCGGAGACGATGGCGGCCTGGGTTATCCGCCAGGAGCGCGAGGGGGAGCCGACCGAGGCCTTCCAGCTCGAGCAGATCGAGGTGCCCGAGCCGGGCGCCTTCGAGGTGGTCGTCCGCGTGATGGCCGCGGGAGTCAACTTCAACAACGTCTGGGCGGCGCTGGGCAAGCCGGTCTCGGTCTTCGGCTACGGCGACCACCCCGAGTACGGCCACCACATAGGCGGCTCGGACGCCTCGGGGATCGTCTGGAAGGTCGGCGAGGGCGTCACCCGCTGGAAGCCGGGCGACGAGGTCGTCGTCCACTGCAACCAGGCCTCCTACGAGGACGTCGAGGTGCACGGGCTCGACCCGCTGGCCGCGCCGAGCCAGAGGATCTGGGGCTACGAGACGACCTGGGGCTCCTTCGCCCAGTTCACCAAGGTGCAGGCGCAGCAGCTCCTCCCCCGCCCGCAGAACCTGAGCTGGGCCGACTCCTCCGCCTACGGCCTCACCTACTTCACGGCCTACCGAATGCTGATCGACCAGTGCAAGCTGCAACCCGGCCACAACGTGTTGATCTGGGGCGCCGCCGGCGGCCTCGGCGTCTTCGCGGTGCAGCTCTGCAAGGCGGCCGGCGCCAATGCGGTCGGCGTCGTCTCCTCCGCGGAGAAGGGCGAGCTGATCAAGCAACTGGGCGCGGTCGACTACATAAACCGGGCCGAGTTCGGCGAGATGATGCGCACGCCGGAGAACCTCGCCGACCCCGCCGCCGACAAGGAGCGCTTCAAGGCGTCGCGCGGCTTCGCCAAGCGGGTCAAGGAGATCCTCGGCGACGCCCCCGACATCGTCTTCGAGCACGTCGGCCAGGCGACCTTCCCGACCTCGGTCTTCGTCGTCAAGCCGTTCGGCAAAGTCGTCATCTGCGGCGCCACCTCGGGCTTCCAGCTCGACTTCGACGTGCGCTACCTGTGGATGCGCCAGAAGCAGATCATCGGCTCGCACTTCGCCAACGCGTACGAGTGCATGCGCGCGAACCAGCTGATGGCGGAGGGCAAGGTGCGCCCGGTGATCTGGCAGACGATGGGCTTCGAGGGCGTCGCCGAGGCGCACCAGCTGCTGCACGAAAACAAGCACCTCGGCAAGATCTCGATCCTGGTCGGAGCCGAGTCCGAGGACGAGGGCAACAACGAGGACGGACCCGGCGCGATTCGGGCCGAGGTGGGAGCGTAGAGATGGCCGAGGTATGCACGTTGGATTGGCACATAGCCCCCTTCCGGGCGGATCGCTGGCTCGACCTCTGGGAGCCGGCGGCGGCGCGGATGCCCGCCTTCGGCGCCAAGAGCTGGTCGCTGACCCGCTCGATCGACGACCCGCTCGCCTTCCAGCAGACCTCGGTCTGGGAGAGCCGGGCCGACTTCGAGCGCTACTGGTTCTCGGAGGAGATCGAGGCCGCCCGCGCGGCGATCATCGACCTGCACGACCTGCCGATCCTGCCTGCCTGGCACACGCTGGTCGCGGCGGAGTAGGTTCGCGGCGGCAGCCCGGAGCGTCGCCCGGGTCAGGCGCGCTCGAGCGGCGCGAGGGTCAGGCCGGCCTCGTTGAGCTGCTCCCAGTAGTGCTCGGCGGGCTCGCGGGCGCCCGACCAGACGATCGCCTGGCCGCTGTTGTGGATCGCCTCGGCAAACTCGTGGCCGCGATCGAGGCTGACGCCGGGCAGCACCCGAGCCAACGTCTGGGCGACGTGGTCGAAGGTGTTGTGGTTGTCGTTGCGGACGATCACCCGCCACTCGCCGCCGAGGTCGGACCCGGGACCCGCCTGGCGAGGCTTCTCGATCGTCGTAGTCGACATCGCCGCATTATCCGCTAGGGAGGCTGTCCTAAGCGGGACTGGGGACGCGGACGACGACATCGTCGAAGGAGCCGACGGCGCCCTTGGCGTTGCCGATCGCGCCGAGCGAGAAGCCCGAGGCGCGACCTTCGAGCTCGCCGGAGGCGGCGTCGTTGACGTCGGCGACGAGCAGGCGGCCGACGTAGGCGAGAACCTGGCAGGTGCCTTTCTTAGGGCCGCTGGTCAGGTTGATCGTGCGCAGGCGCAGCTCGTTCGCCTGGTTGAGGCCCTTGGTGCGGATCCCCTTCTCCACGTGCAGGTACTCGATCCGGCCGTCGCTGAAGATCTTGCGCAGCTGTGCCTTGCCCTGCAACGGGAAGACGGCCAGTTGGTAGCCGGCGCCCGCCCCGCCGGTGCGCAGGTTGAGCGCCAGAAAGGCCTTGCGCTGGACCGGCGCCGGGGTGTTGCTGAGCAACCGCGCGGTCGCCGCCAGCTCGAGGTCGCGGCCGATCACCGGCGTGCGGTAGGCGCACTCCTTGGTGCGCTTGCCGACGACGATCCGCACGGCGTGATCGGAGCCGCCGCGACCGCAGCGCTCGCCCGAGAGCTTGACGACCTGGCCGCGCTGCGCCTCGGACTCCATGCTGTTGCGGTAGATGCCGACCATTGCCGCCGTGGCACTCCCGGCGAGGGCCAGCGCGACCAGCGCGGCAAGGGAAAGGGCTGCAATTCGAAGTCTCATCGCTCGCAGCCTAAACACGGCTTCGGCGAAAAGATGCGCATTTTGGGCGGTGAACGCGTCCTTCCAGGGGCGTGTCTGAGTTTTCGGGTCCAATGTGACCCATAACCTCAGACACGCCCTGGTGCGGCATATCATCTGATCGATGGCCGAGCACCGACTGCCCGAGCGCGACCGCCCTTGGGTGATGCGCACCTACGCGGGCCACTCCGACGCGCGTCGCTCCAACGAGCTCTACAGGCGCAACCTGGAAAAGGGCCAGACCGGCCTCTCGGTTGCCTTCGACCTGCCGACCCAGACCGGCTACGACCCCGACCACGTCCTCGCCCGCGGCGAGGTCGGCAAGGTCGGCGTCTCGATCGCCCACAAGGGCGACATGCACCAGCTGCTCGACGGAATCCCGCTCGACGAGATGAACACCTCGATGACGATCAACGCCACCGCCGCCTGGCTGCTCGGCCTCTACGTCACCGTCGCCGAGGAGAACGGCGTCGATCGCACCCAGCTCAAGGGGACGACCCAGAACGACATCATCAAGGAGTACCTCTCGCGCGGCACCTACGCCTTCCCACCCGAGCCCTCGATGCGGCTGATCGCCGACATGGTCGCCTTCACCGTCAACGAGGTGCCGAGCTGGAACCCGACCAACATCTGCAGCTACCACCTGCAGGAGGCCGGCGCGACGCCGGTGCAGGAGATCGCCTACGCGCTCTCGACCGGGATCGCCGTGCTCGACGAAGTCAAGGCGCGCGGCCAGGTCGCCGCGGCCGACTTCGCGAAGGTCTTCGGCCGCATCTCCTTCTTCGTCAACGCCGGCATCCGCTTGGTCGAGGAGATCGCCAAGCTGCGCGCGATGGGCCGGCTCTGGAACGAGATCGGCCGCGAGCGCTACGGCGTCAGCGACGAGAAGATGCTGCGCTTCCGCTACGGCGTCCAGGTCAACTCGCTCGGCCTGACCGAGGCGCAGCCGGAGAACAACATCCAGCGGATCGTGCTCGAGGCGCTCGCCGTGACGCTGAGCCGCGACGCCCGCGCCCGCGCGATCCAGCTGCCCGCCTGGAACGAGGCGATGGGCCTGCCCCGCCCCTGGCACCAGCAGTGGAGCCTGCGCATCCAGCAGGTGCTGGCCAACGAGACCGACCTGCTCGAGTACCCCGACCTGTTCGAGGGCTCAGTCGTCATGGACGGCCTGGTGGACGAGCTGAGCGAGGGCGCCCGCGCCGAGATGGCCGTCGTCGAGGAGCAGGGCGGCGCCGTCGCCGCCGTCCCCTACATGAAGGCCCGCCTGGTCGAGTCGCACCGCGAGCGGGTGGCGCGGATCGAGAGCGGCGAGCAGAAGGTGATCGGGCAGAACAGCTTCACCGAGAGCGAGGACTCGCCGCTCACCGCCGGCGCCGACGGCGGCATCCTCACCCCCGACCCCGAGGTCGAGCGCGAGCGGGTCGAGGCGCTCGCGCAGTGGAAGGCCGAGCGCGACGAGGACGCGGTGCGCGCCGCGCTGGAGGAGCTCGGTCGCATCGCCGCCGACGAGAGCGCCAACGTGATGCCGGCGACGATCGCCGCCGCCAAGGCGGGCGCGACGACCGGCGAGTGGGCCGCCGTGCTGCGCGAGGCCTTCGGCGCCTACCGCGCCCCCACCGGCGTCGACGGGGCGGCGCCGCCCGGCGACCGCGCGGAGCTGGCGGCGATCCGCCGCCGCGTCGACGAGGTCTCCGCCCGGATCGGCCACCGGATCAAGATCCTCGTCGGCAAGCCCGGCCTCGACGGCCATTCCAACGGCTCCGAGCAGATCGCCCTGCGCGCCCGGGACGCGGGCATGGAGGTGATCTACCAGGGCATCCGCCTGACGCCCGAGGAGATCGCCGAGTCCGCCCTGCAGGAGGACGTCGACGTGGTCGGCCTCTCGATCCTCTCCGGCTCCCACCTCGAGCTGGTGCCCGAGGTCGTGCGGCGCCTGCGCGAGGAGGGCGTCGAGGTTCCCGTCGTCGCCGGCGGGATCATCCCCCCGGCCGACGCAGAGCGCCTGCGCGAGGCGGGGGTCGACGGCGTCTACACGCCCAAGGACTTCGACCTCAACAAGATCATGGGCGAGATCGTCGCCCTGGTCGAGCAGCGCGCCACGGCCGGCGCCGCGGCCTGATGGACGCCGATCGCTCGGCCTGGCTGCGCTGCTACCGCTGCTGGTCCCAGAACCTCGAGATCCAGATCCACTACGACGCGATCCGCCGCGTCGACCCCGACACCGGCATCCCCACCGAGGGCGTCGACGAGGTGCAGGAAGCGGTCGTGCAGTGCCTCGACTGCATGCACGACCAGCCCCACCTCGTCTTCCAGGACGACCGCGTAGTGCCGATCGAGGACCGCTGGGAGCGGATGGTCGCCGGCACGCCCTGGGTCGCCTCCTGCACCGTGACCGTCGACCAGGACCGGGTCGAGAGCTGCGCCGGACCGGAAGCAGCCGAGCTGCTCGCCTACGGCGCCTTCGGCGAGGCGGGCGTGCGCGAGTTCTTTGCCCACGTCCGGTTCCACAAGCACGACGAGGAGCGGATCGTCGTCCACATGCTGGTCGAGCTCTACGCTCGCTCGGCCGAGGAGGCGACCGAGGTGCTCGAATCCGCCGCCCACGGGCCGCTCGAGATCACCTCGCTGGCGGAGGAGTCGCGGCCGCCCGCGCACGCCTCCGACGAGGCCCACTGAGCGCGATGCCGGGTCCCAGGCGGTTGTCAGCCCCCAGTTTCGGCAAATAGTTCGAATATTCGTCTGGAGGCATCGACGAAGTTCGCTCTGCAAGGCCGATTGCCGTTTTGAGCGCGACACACTTGTTGCCGATGTGTTGTTCCTTATGGAGTTTTCTCGGCCGCCTCTCTATTTTTGACGGTCGTGGCCGTTTCGTCCCACCCCCTGCAGCGAGATCAAGAACAGACTTAGCCTAGATGGAGAGTTCAACCGCAACCCAGACCCAGGGGGAAGGCGCCTTAGAGGCGAAAGAAGTCGTTTCCAATCCTCCACGCGGTACAAGCAACCGGGCCCGACACCGTGGCACGGTGCTGGCCAGGATGCTCTTCACCGCCGATTCGGCCGCCGCCTGCATCGCCGCGGCGATCGCCGTGGTGGTGCTGGGCCAAACCACGGCGACGCCTGGGGGGGCGCTCTACGTAGCCGGGGCGACCGCGCTGTGGCCGCTCGCCGCCTTCAGCATCGGCCTCTACCGCAGTGACCAGCTCGCCAGCTGGGCCTCGGCGGTAAGCGAGATCCCGCGTGCCTTCGTCGCCGTGATGCTGATCACCTGGCCGCTCTTCGGCCTCGCCGCACTCTTCGGCCTCGAGCAGGTCGTCGCCCTGACCTTCCTCACGGTGGCCGGCATCGCCGGCTTCACCGGCATCGCCCGCACCGTCGTCCGCGCCGGCCTGCACCGCGCGCCCGACCTGCGCCAGCGCACGCTGATCCTCGGCTCCGGCGTGGTCGCCGGACAGCTCGTCGGCAAGCTCCACAACAACGTCCAGTTCGGCCTGGTCCCGGTGGGGATCGTCGACGACGAGGTGCACGACGTCGGCAGCCCCGACCTCCCCTGGCTCGGCCGCTTCGACGACCTCGACACGATCATCGAGGCGCAGAACATCGACCGCGTGATCATCGCCTTCTCCAAGGCCAGCCACGAACAGCTGCTCGAGTCGATCCGTGCCTGCCGCGACGCCGGCGTCACCGTCGACGTCGTCCCCCGCCTCTTCGAGTTCCTCGACGGCGTGCGAGCGCTCGGCCAGGTCGGTGGCCTGCCGCTGCTCTCGATCGGTGCGCCGATGCTCACCTCCGCCTCGATCGCCGCCAAGCGCGTCCTCGACGCGATCGGCTCGCTCGCCCTGATCGTCGCCTTTGCCCCGCTGATGCTGGCGATCGCGGTCGCGATCAAGCTCGAGTCGCGCGGACCGGTCTTCTTCCGACAGCCACGCGCCGGCCGCGGCAACAGCAGCTTCCAGCTGATCAAGTTCCGCTCGATGTACGTCGACGCCGAGCAGCGCAAGGACGAGATGGCCGGGCTGAACGAGGCTGAGGACGGGGTCATGTTCAAGATCCGCGAGGACCCGCGGGTGACCCGCGTCGGTCGCTTCATCCGCCGCTACTCGCTCGACGAGCTGCCGCAGCTCTTCAACGTGCTGCGCGGCGAGATGAGCCTGGTCGGACCGCGGCCGCTGATCTTCCCCGAGACCGCCGCCTTGGACGAAGCCTGGCACCTGCGCCGGCTCGAGCTGCGTCCCGGCCTGACCGGGCCCTGGCAGGTGTACGGACGCTCGCAGAGCCCCTTCCAGGAGATGGTCCGCTTCGACTACCAGTACGTCGCCGGCTGGTCGCTGGCGCGCGACGTCGAGATACTCCTCGCCACCCTGCCCGCTGTGATGTCGGGCCGCGGCGCCTACTAGCCCCGGACAGGGACTCCCAATAACGATGACGGACATGCGTCCGCGATCGGCCATGCGCATTTGACCGGTTGAGGAGATCGGACGAAGGGGGTTCGCATGCGAACCGCCCTCCTCACCTTCGCCGTCGCCGCCCTGGCCGCCCTGAGCCTCGGCTCGATCGCCCAGGCCGACAACCCGAATTCCGGGGCTGCCCGTTCCGCGAGCTCTGCCGGCGAGCTTCGCTTCCTCTCGACTTCCGACCGTCGTCACAGCCGCGCGGTTCGTGCGCGCAAGAGCGCCAGGCTCAGGGCGCGCAGCTCGAAGCGACGCAAGCCCAGGCGCGAAGAGCCGGCTCCCGCGCCGACTCCCGAACCCACCTCTGCCCCGGCGCCCGAATCGGAACCCGCTCCCGCTCCCGCTCCCGCGCCGGCGCCCGCACCCGCTCCCGAACCCGCTCCG
>DATDBO010000020.1:0-7932 GCA_036524775.1 Solirubrobacterales bacterium | reverse complement strand
CGGGTTTCCTGGCGGAGCCGAGCCGGACCATCGGGGCTGCAATCTATGCGGCGTGGATATCGTGCGCGTGTTCCCGCTCGACGCACATCGATGCTTGCGATCCTCGCCGCCGTCACGGCGACCGCGATCTGGGCCTCCGCGGCCGGTGGAGTCACGGCCGGCCCGGGATGCCCGTCGTTCGCCGACCAGGCCGATGCGCAGGAGCGCTTCTTCGCTCTAGGCGGCAGTCCCGCGCGCAACGCGGGAGGCTGGGACGACGACCGGGACGGCGTCGCCTGCGAGGGCCTGCCAGGTCCCTACGCGGGGTACGCCACGATCGGCTACCACCGCGAGAGGAAGTTCCTCTACGGCACCGCCACGATGCCGACCGAAGCAGACGGGGAAGGGTTCGCCTGCCTGCTCGGCAACCGACAGTTCGCCGACGGCGCCCGCCGGCTGACGGTCTATCGGGCGCTGCCCGGCCCCGACAAGGCGATCTCACGCCCTCTCAAGGCGGAACCGAGGCCGGGCAGCGGGCGCTTGCTGTGGAAGCTGGAGAGGGACTTGGCCGTCGCGGGGCGCTACTACGCGATCTTCGAAGCGCAGATCCACCTCTCCCCGTACAAGCCCAGCAACTGCCCGGAGTTCGGCTCGCGCGAGACCCTGCTTCCGCGGCCGCCCCGAGCTACGCCGTCGCCTCGTAGCGGACCACCTCGCCGTCCTCGACTTCGCGCACCCGCCCCTCGTTGAGCAGCAGGTCGGCGTGGCCGATCACCTCGGAGAGGGTGAGGAAGGCCTGGGTGACGGCGACGTTGCCCCAGATCGCCTGGGCGATCTCGTAGCCCGTGCGGGGGCGCTCGGCGACCAGGCCGTAGATCTTCTCCTTGCGCTGCTCGTGCTTGGCGAGGCGGTCGTCGATCAGGGCGACGTGGTCGACGATCGGCTCGCCGTGGCCGGAGAGGACGATCTCGGCTGGCATCTCGCGGGTCTTCTTCATCGACTCGATGTAGGTGACGAGCGCCTGCGGGCGCCGCGAGGAGCCGTCCAGCGGACGCGCGATCAGGGGGTTGGAGGAGATGTGGGCGATCAGGTGGTCGGCGGCGATCAGGATGCGGCGCTGCTCGTCCCAGAAGACCGTGTCCGAGGGGCTGTGGCCCGGCCGGTGGAACGCCTGCAGGGCGCGGTCGCGGAAGCTCAGCGATTGACCGTCCTTGAGCGGGCGGGTCACCTCGGCTCGCGAGCCCCAGCCGCGGAAGCTGCGTGAGACGCTCTGCAGGGCGAAAGCGACCTCCTGCGGGATGCCGTTGCGCAGCATCAGCTCGACCGCGAACTCGTCCTCGCGCTCGGCGTCCTCGCCGAAGTTGGCGAGCCGTTCGGCGGCCAGCCCGAGCGCGGCGACCTCGGCGCCAGAGTGCTCGACGACGATCTCGACCAGGCCGAGGTGGTCGATGTGTTGGTGGGTGAGGATCACCAGCTCGATGTCGTCGATCGAGTGGCCGCGAGCAGCGAGCTGTCCTTGCAGCTCGTCGAGCGCCTTGCCCGAATTGGGGCCGGTGTCGATCAGGGTCAGCGGCTCATCCTCGAGCAGGTAGCAGTTGACCCGCCCGACGGCGAAGGGGGTGGGGATGCGGAGGCGGTGGATGCCTGCCTGGGCGGCCCGCTCGAGCGCGGCCTCCGGGGTGAGGCTCACGCGCGGATCAGCCCCAGCACCTCGTCTCGTTTCGCCTCCATGTGCTCGCGCGAGACGAGCGACTCGAGGTTGAGGCGGAGCAGCGGCTCGGTGTTCGAGGGGCGCACGTTGAAGTGCCACTCGGGATAGTCGACCGAGATGCCGTCGAGGCGGCTCTGCTCGCCGTCGGCGTAGCGCGCCGCGATCTCTTCCATCTTCGCCGGCTGGTCGGCGACCTCGGAGTTGATCTCGCCGGAGATGAAGTAGCGCGAGCGGAACTCGGCCATCAGCTCGGCCAGCGAGCGCCCGTCCACGCCGAGCAGCTCGAGCATCAGCAGCGCCGGGATCGTGCCCGAGTCGGCGCACCAGAAGTCGCGGAAGTAGTAGTGGCCGGAGACCTCGCCGCCGAAGGCCGCGCCCTCCTCGCGCATGCGGATCTTGAAGAAGGCGTGGCCGACCCGGGAGATGTCGGAGCGACCGCCCTCGGCGGCTACGAGGTCGGGCACGGCGCGGCTCGAGCGGGGGTCGTAGAGGATCGTCGCCCCGGGGCTCTTGGCCAGCGCCGCGCGGGCGAGCAGGGCGCAGACGAAGTCGCCGTCGCAGAACGTCCCCTCGCCGTCGATGAAGAAGCAGCGGTCGGCGTCGCCGTCCCAGGCGATGCCGAGATCGGCGCCGGCGGAGCGCACGCGGTCTTCGATCAGCTTGCGGTTCTCGGGCAGCAGCGGGTTGGGCTCGTGGTCGGGGAACTCGCCGTCGGGCTCGAAGTACATCTCCTCTAGGTCGAGCCCGAGCCGCTGCAGGATCGGGCCGACCATCGGCCCCGCCATCCCGTTGCCACCGTCGACGACGACCGTCATGGGCTTGATCACGTCGGGGTCGATGAAGGAGAGGGCGTGCTTGCGGTACTCGTCCCAGACGTCGACCTCCTCCACGGAGCCGCCGCCGGGGGCGTCGCCGAGGCCGGCTTCGATCTCGCGCTGCACGTCGCCGATGCCGGCGTCGCCGGAGAGCGCCAGCGCCCCCTCGCGGACCAGCTTGACCCCGGTGTAGGGCTTGGGGTTGTGCGAGGCGGTCACCATCGCGCCGCCGTCGAGCTCGCGCGACCCGACCAGGTGGTAGAGCATCTCGGTGGCGACCATGCCCGCGTCGAGCACCGTCGCGCCCTCGGCCACAAGCCCCTCCCGCACGCGCGCCGCCATCGCCGGCGCGGTCAGCCGCATGTCGCGGCCGAGGCCGACGCGCAGCTCGCCAGGCTGCTTGTCGCGCAGTCTTGCCAGCACGCGGGCGAAGGCGCGGCCGATCGCCGTCGCCGTCGTCTCGTCCATCTCCTCGCCGAACAGCCCGCGTATGTCGTACGCCTTGAAGATCCCGGCCGGCGCCAGGACCGGTTGCTCGCTCAAAACGCCCCCTTCAGCGCCTCGTAGCTCTGCTCGAGCGTCTGCGGCATCACCTTGGTGTCGGCGATCACCGGCATGAAGTTGGTGTCGCCGCCCCAGCGGGGGACGACGTGGAGGTGGATGTGGTGCTCGAACCCGGCGCCGGCGACGCGGCCCTGGTTGAAGCCGACGTTGAAGCCGTGCGGGTCGTAGACCCCCTCGAGCCGAGTCATCGCCCGCTGCGCCAGCGACATCATCTCGGCCACCGTCTCGGCGGGCAGGTCCTGGATGCGGCCGAGGTGCTCGAAGGGCGCGACCATCAGGTGGCCGTTGGTGTAGGGGAAGAGGTTGAGGATGACGAAGCAGCGCTCGCCGCGGTGGACGATCAGGCTCGCCTCGTCGTCTTCCGCCGCCGGCTTGGCGCAGAAGACGCACTCCTCCTCTTTGTCCTTGGACGCGTCCTTCACGTAGGCGAGGCGCCAGGGCGCCCAGATGCGGAAGTTGGCCACTCGCGGCAGGCTATAAGCCCGGCGCTCCCTCAGAGCCAGCCGCGATTGCGGAAGTAGCCGACCATGCCGACCAGCATCGCGACCATTGCTCCCAGCAGGATCCAGAAGGCGGTCGCGTCGCCCTCGCCGGGGACGTGGACGTTGGCGCCCCAGATGCTGGCGATCAAGGTCAGCGGCAGGACGATGACGCTGATCGAGGTCAGCACGCGGAGGATGTCGTTGACGCGGTGGGAGATCACCGACTCGTTGGTCTCGGCGAGCGCCTCGACGACCTCCTTGTAGTTCTCCAGCATGTCCCAGATCCGCTCGTGGGCGTCGACGATGTCGTCGAAGTAGATCTCGAGGTCGAGGTCGCCGGCCAGGTAGCGCTGCTTGACTTTCTCCAGGTCGCGCAGCACCGGTCGCTGCGGGCGGATCACCTTGCGGAAGTTGATGATCTCCTGCTTGACGTTGGAGATGTCGCGCACGACCTCTTCCGAGCGGCCCTCGAAGATGTCGTCCTCGAGCGCGTCGAGCTTGTTGCCGATCTTGCGCAGCATCGGGAAGCAGTAGTCGAAGCTGTCGTCGACGAGGCGGTAGAGCAGGTAGCCCGAGCCGCGCGAGAAGAGCTGCTCGCGCAGCTCCTCGCTCGCCCGGCAACGCTCGAACAGGTACTCGACCGGCTGCAGCGGCTGGTTGGGGATCGTCACCACGTAGCCGGGCCCGACGAAGAGGTCGAGCTCGCCGGTGCCGAGCCGGCCCGCGGCGGGATCGAAGACCGGGAAGTGGAGGACGATGAAGAGGTACTCGTCGTAGACGTCGATCTTCGGCCGCTGGTTGCGCGAGAGGACGTCCTCGAGGTCGAGCGCGTGGAACTCGAAGTTGTCCTCGAGCCAGCCGCGCTCGAGCGCGCCGGGGCGCTCGATGTTGACCCAGCGCAGGCCGGAGGAGTCGATCTGCTCGACGCGGGGGGCCTGCGGCTCAGCTTGCGACGCCGGCGCGAGCGCGTCGCGCCGGGCAGCCCGTCGTAGCCGTGGTTTCGGAAGGTTCGGCATCTTTCGGACCAATCGTCTCGGCGGGCAGGGCGTCCATGGTGAACCCAAGGTTAAACGCCACGCCGCCCACGCACTGCACGAGAAATCCCCTGGTAAGGTTCTTCCCACATAAGCGCCACATCTAGAGGGGTGGAGGGACTGGCCCGCAGAAGCCCCGGCAACCGCCCCGGACCTTAGGTCCGGGAGAGGTGCCAAGTCCAGCAGGTAGCCGTCGAGGACCTGAAAGATGTGGGGAGGCGTCCGACCGGACCTCTGCCCCACAAGGCGGAGGTTTTTTTCCAGGTAGAGAAAGAGGATCGGATGTCAGCAGAGAGCTTGAAGTGCAAGGAGTGCGGGGCGACCTACGAGCTGGGGGCGAGCTACGCCTGCGAGAACTGCTTCGGCCCGCTGGAAGTGTCCTACGACTACTCCGGCTTGGAGGCAGCTGAGGCGAAGCGCCGCATCCAGGCCGGATCGCAGGGGATCTGGCGCTACGGCGACTTCCTCCCCTTCACCGGGCGGCCGCAGGACCCGCTCGAGCCGGGCCTGACGCCGTTGGTGAAGGCTGACCGCTTGGCGGCGCGGCTCGGGCTCGACGCCGAGCTCTGGATCAAGAACGACGCCGCCAACCCGACCCACTCCTTCAAGGACCGCGTCGTCGCGGTCGCCGTGGCCAAGGCCCGCGAGCTCGGCTTCGAGACGGTCGCCTGCGCCTCGACCGGCAACCTGGCCAACGCCGTCGCTGCCCACGCTGCGGCCGCCGGCCTCGAGTCCTACGTGCTCGTCCCGGCCAACCTGGAGGAGCAGAAGCTGCTCGCCACCGGTGTTTACGGCACCAACCTGGTCGGCGTGCGCGGCAACTACGACGACGTCAACCGGCTCTGCACGCAGCTCGCCGAAACCCGCCCGTGGGCCTTCGTCAACGTCAACCTGCGGCCCTACTACGCGGAGGGCTCGAAGACGCTCGCCTACGAGACCGCCGAGCAGCTCGGCTGGGAGCTGCCCGACCGGGTCGTCTGCCCGATCGCCTCGGGCTCGCTCTTCACCAAGGTCGGCCGCGGCTTCCAGGAGTGGCTCGACCTCGGTCTGGTCGAAGGCTCCCAGCCGGTCTTCAACGGCGCCCAGGCGCTCGGCTGCAGCCCGGTGGCGACGGCCTTCGCCGAAGGGTGGGACGTCTGCAAGCCGCAGAAGCCGGAGACGATCGCCAAGAGCCTCGCGATCGGCGACCCGGCCGACGGGCCCTACGCGGTCGAGCAGGCGCGCGCGACCGGCGGCGCGATCGACTCGGTCACCGACGAGGAGATCCGCGCCGGCATCCGCCTGCTGGCCGAGACGACCGGGATCTTCACCGAGACCGCGGGCGGGGTGACTGTCGGCGTCCTCGCCAAGCTGGCCGAGCGCGGCGACATCGCCGCCGGCGAGCGGGTCGTCGTCTACATCACCGGCGAGGGGCTGAAGACGCTCGACGCGACTCGCGATAGCTTCCAGATGCACGAGATCGACCCCGATCTCGACAGCTTCGAGTCCGAGTTCGAGCACCACCAGGAGGTAACCGTCTGATGGCAGTCACCGTGAAGATCCCGACCCAGCTGCGCGCCGCCACCGGCGGCGACGCCGAGGTGGAGGTTTCCGGCTCGACCGTGGGCGAGGCGCTCGACGCCGTCTTCGAGGCGCACGGCGACCTGCGCGAGCGGATCACCCAGGACGGCGACCTGCGCCGCTTCGTCAACGTCTACGTCAGCGGCGAGGACATCCGCTTCCAGCAGGGCCTCGACACCGAGATCAGCGAGGGCGACGAGGTAACCATCCTCCCCGCGGTGGCGGGCGGCTGTTAGGCCACTGAAACCGCCTGTCGTCATCCTTTGCGGCGGCCGCGGCACGCGCTTGCGCGAGCGGACGGAGTCCGTGCCCAAGGCGCTGGTCGAGATCGGCGGCCGGCCGATCCTCTGGCACGTGATCGGGATCTACGCCGCGCAGGGGTTCGACCGCTTTCTGCTCGCCACCGGCTATCTGGGCGAGGCGGTGGGGGAGTTCGTCGCCGGCGAGCTATGGCCGGAGGGGGTCTCGATCGAGTGCGTCGACACCGGGCTCGACACGCCGACCGGGGGTCGGATCTCCCTGTTGGCCGGTCGGCTGGGGGAGGGCACCTTCTGCGCGACCTACGCTGACGGGGTCGCCGACATCGACCTCGGGGCGCTGCTCGACTTTCACGCCGGCCACGGCGGCCTGGCGACGATGACGGTCGTGCGGCCGCACCTGCAGTGGGGGGTAGCCGAGCTGGGGGAGGGGGACAGGGTCGAGGGCTTCGCCGAGAAGCCGCGCAGCGAGCACTGGATCAACGGCGGCTTCTTCTGCTTCGAGCCGGGCGCCCTCGCTTGCCTCGACGCGGAGAGCGTGCTCGAGCGCGAGCCGCTCGCGCGCCTCGCCGCCGAGGGGCAGCTGCACGCCCACCGGCACGAGGGCTTCTGGGACTGCATGGACACCTACAAGGACGCGGTCGTGCTCAACGACCTCTGGGTCGCCGGCGAGGCGCCGTGGCGCCCGCTCGCCGAGGCGCCGGCCCCGTGAGCCGCGTCCTCGTCAGCGGTGCGCACGGCTTCGTCGGATCGCACCTGGCGCGGGCCCTGCTCGGGCGCGGCGACGCGGTGCGCGTCCTCGACCGACCGGCGCCGCGCCTCGCCGACGTCGGCGGCGAGCGCCTCTCGGGGCTCGACCTGCTCGGGATCCGCAGCGAGGTCGAGCTGTTCGAGGCCGACCTGCGCGACGCGGACGCCGTCGCGTCGGCGGTCGAAGGGGTCGAGACGGTCCTCCACCTCGCCGCGCAGACGATCGTCGGGGTCGCGCGCTCCTCGCCGCTCGAGACCTTCGAGGTCAACGTGCGCGGGGCCTGGAACGTGTTCGAAGCCTGCCGCGAGCACGGAGTCGAGCGGGTCGTCTTCGCCTCGTCCGACAAGGCCTACGGCTCGAGCCCCGAGCTGCCCTACCGCGAGGACTTCCCGCTGCGAGCCGCCTACCCCTACGACGCCAGCAAGGCGGCGGCCGACACGATCGCGCGCAGCTACGCCAACGCCTACGGCCTGCCGCTGGCGGTGACCCGCTTCGCCAACGTCTACGGCGGCGGCGACCTCAACTTCTCCCGCCTGATCCCCGAGACGGTCGTCGCGGCGCTCGACGGGCGCCCGCCGTCGATCCGCTCCGACGGCAGCCCCGAGCGCGACTTCCTCCACGTCGACGACGCGGTCGCCGCCTACCTGGCGATCGCGGCCGAGCTTCCCGGCGACGCGGCCGGAGAGGCCTTCAACGCGGGCGGCGAGCGGCCGCACTCGGTGCGCGAGGTGGTCGAGACGATCGCCGAGATCGGCCAGGCCTCGGTCCCACCCGACTTC
>DATDBO010000019.1:0-5516 GCA_036524775.1 Solirubrobacterales bacterium | reverse complement strand
GCCGGCGATCGACACCGGCGCCTCGGCCGAGGTCGCCGGCGGCGGCAGCCTGCCGGTCTTCGTCTCGCCGATCGTCGACGCCCGCTACGGGCCGACCGCGGCGCTCGGGATCCCCGCGGTCGACGAGGCCGACGAGGCGATCGCGGCGCGGATGCCGCGCAGCGCCAAGGAGCCGCTCGGCGCCGGCTCGGCGGCCGCGCTGGCGCCCCGCCCCGCGAGCCGCTACCGGGCCTACGACTTCTCGATCTCGCGCCAGCGCTACTGGGGGACGCCGATCCCGGTCGTGCACTGCGAGCAGTGCGGCGTCGTCCCCGTTCCTCCGGAGGACCTGCCCGTGGTCCTGCCCCGCGACGTCGAGCCGACCGGCGAAGGGAACCCGCTGGCCGAGCGACCCGACTTCCTCGAGACGAGCTGCCCGAGCTGCGCGGGCCCCGCCCGGCGCGAGACCGACACGCTCGACTGCCACTTCGACGCCCTCTGGCTCTGGGTGCCCGCGGCGGTGCCGCCGGAGGACCGCGACGAGCGGATGTTCACCCACGCCGACCTGCGTCGCTGGCTGCCCGCCGAGCGGCTCGTCGCCGGCAACGACAGCGGCGGCTTCGTCTTCGACCAGCGGGTGGTGACCAAGGCGCTGCGCGACATCGGCCCCTTCGACTTCCTCGCGGACGGCGAGCCCTTCGCCGGCTGCCTCTTCCATGAGATGGTCGTCGCCGACGGCCGCAAGATGAGCAAGCACCTGGGCAACGTCGTCGACCCCGACGAGCTCGTCGCCGAGCACGGCGCCGACACCGTGCGCTTGGCGATCCTCTACGCCGCCGGCCCGGCCAAGGCGCTCAACTGGACCGAGGGCGCGCTGCGCTTCGCCTCGCGCTTCCTGCGCGGCCTCTGGGAGTACGTGCACGAGAGCGTCGCCGCGGCGGCGGAGGCGCCGGAGGATGCCGAGGCAGCGGCCGACACGGCGTTCATCCGCGAGCGCCTCGGCAAATGGTGCGACAACGGCCTGGAGCGGATCACCGCCGACCTGGAGGAGCTGCAGATGCACAAGGCGGTGCGCAACGTGACCCGCCTGCTGGAGCGGATCAAGGACTACGAGAAGCGCATCGTCGAGCGGCGTGGGCAGCTCAGCCGCGAGGACTACGAGACCCTGCTCGAGGCGCTCGTCCTGCTCGCCCGGACCCTCTCCCCGTTCGCTCCGCACGTCGCCGAGGAGCTCCTCGGCGCACTCGGGCAGGACGCCTCTGTAGGATTTCCCGCACAGGGAGAGGGCCTGCCGCTCTCGTTGGCCAGGAATAGTTGATCGATATGCCCGCAACTGCTATACACCGCCGCTCATGATCGGGCGCATCACCGGCAAGCGCAGGCGACGGTTTGCAAAGGCGGGCGGCCTGCCGTCGCTAGTGAGGGGTACCGAGGGCCGATGAGCCCCTCGGCCGACCAGCGCACCCGCTCCTGCGCGACGGAGCTGGTCTGCCACGACTGCGAGCTTCGGCTCCCCCTCCTCGATACGACCTTCCGCTGCCTGGGCTGCGGCCAGACCCTCGACGTCGACTACGACTACGAGCTCGCCGAGGCGCGCATCGCCGAGCAGCCGATCGGCGCGCGCGAGCTCAACATCTGGCGCTTTGAGGAGCTGCTGCCGATCGTCGACGCCTGCGCCAAGGCCCGGGTGGGCCGCTACAGCGGGCGCACGCCGCTGATCCACGCCGACCGCCTCGGCGCCGAGCTCGGCTTGCGCAAGCTCTACCTCAAGGACGACAGCACCCAGCGGCCCAGTCTCTCCTACAAGGACCGGGTCGTCTCGATGGCCGTCGCCCGCCTGCTCGAGCTGGGCAAGGAGGAGATCGGCTGCGTCTCGACCGGCAACGTCGGCACCGCGGTCGCCTCGCTGGCGGCCAAGGCCGGCGTCGCCGCCTACGTCTTCTACCCCAGCAACCTGGAGCGCGGCAAGGCGCGCGCCTGCCGGGCGCTGGGCGCCGCCGTGATCCAGCTCGACGGCAACTACGACGAAGCCAACCGCGCCTGCCGCGAGCTGGCGCTGGCGACCGACATCCAGTTCGCCAACATCACCCTGCGGCCGTTCTACGCCGAGGGGGCGAAGACGGCGGCCTTCGAGGTCGTCGAGCAGCTCGAGTGGGTCTCGCCCGACCACTTCGTCATCCCGGCCGCCGGCGGCACGCTCTCCTCGCGCGTGCACAAGGGGCTGGGGGAGATGGAGAAGGTCGGCATGGCGGAGACGGGGGCGACCAAGATCCACATTGCCCAGGCCGCGGGCTGCGGTCCGATCGCTACGGCCGTGCTCGACGGCAGCGGCGAGATCGAGCCGCAGACGCCGCACACTGCCGCCCACTCGCTGGCGATCGGCGCGCCGGGCGACGGCCCGCTGGTGGTCGACGCGGTGACCTCGCGCGGCGGCTCGGCGGCGACCGCGACCGACGCCGAGATCTTCGAGGCACTCGACCTGCTCGGCGCCACCGAGGGCATCCTTACCGAGCCCGCCGGCGGCACCACCGTCGCGGCGACCATGAAGCTCGCCAACGAGGGCAAGCTCGGCCCCGACGACACTGTCGTCGCGATCATCAGCGGCAACGGCTACAAGACCCTCGACGAGCACCCCGACAAGCCCTGGCCCGAGATGGTTGCCTGCAACATCGAGGCGATGGAGAGCACCCTCAGCGAGCTCCGCACCGCCGGCACCGGCGCCGCCATACCTCACTAAGGCCAGGCATACGAGCAATGCCGGAGGAGGGACTCGAACCCCCGACACGCGGATTATGATTCCGCGTCAGAGCTTTTTAGGCTTCCCTGCTGTTTCGGCTTTTCCACGCTATAGAGCCATTTCGACGGCCTGAGCCGGTTTCCCCGTTTCCGGCTGTTTTCGGGTCTTTCCTTGCCACCCCCTTGCCACCCTGGGCTTCGACATCTTCTGCTCTCCTCGGTGGGGGCGCGGCGTCGCCTGACTGGGCCGGGTTTTTTGCGGGATTTGCTAGGGCTGAGGCAACCCCCGATGTCAAGGGAGCCTATGGTTGGCATTCAATCGAACAAAGGAGATCCAATGGCCGTACGCCCCGCCTTTCGCCTCCTCCTTAAATCCGAGCAGAACAGCCAGCACCCGCTCTATCTGACCTTGGACGAGCGGGGTGGCGAGAGCGACCGCAGTATCCACCTGACCGTCGCCGGAGCGGGCTTGGAACCGTACGAGAATGACCCGACGCTTGAGCTTTCCCTTGATGAGGCAGGCGAGCTGCGTGACTGCCTCGACAGTTTGATCGCCGCCTAGGTCGTCACCACGCCGGGAGAGCCAGACGCAGCGTCTATTGCTGCCACCGGGCAGTCGTTCACGAGAACGCGGTCTTGTCCGCCCACGGCATCGTCAAAGAAGGCAGCGCTTCCAACACCCGCATCCATCAGGTGGATGTAGGTCGAGAGCGTGAAGCCGGGTTCGGCGTGGCCGAGCCAGGCTTGAACCTGCTTCACGTTGCGCCCGGCCTCAAAGAGCAAGCTCGCGCAGGTGTGCCGGAACGTATGGAAGGAAACGGTCGAGCGCGTCCGCTTCTTGCCGTCGATTTCAACTTCGACCTTGAAGCCTGCGCCAATCACGGCGGGAGCCAAGACGCGACGGTAGACATTTTCGGGCCGCAACTCAGTCTCGGCCTTCGAGGCGAAGACAGGGGCTTTTGGGCCTCGGTAGCCGTCGCGGCGATGCGCGAGGAGTCGCTGTGCCATGCCGGGGGATAGCGGGAGGTCGCGCTTCCCGTCTCGGCTCTTGAGGCGCTTCCGCTTGCCCTTGTAGAGCTGTTCGCGGACCTTCACCTTGGGATCCTCGCCGAGGTCTAGGTGCTCCCAGCGCAAACCGATTGCCTCTGAGATTCGCAGGCCGGTGTGCGTAAGAAACTCGAAGAACAGTCGCCAGTCGTCCGGGATCGTCGTCAAGAGGATCGCCAACTCTCCGCGCGTCAGCGCCTTGGCATCTTCGCTGGGTGCCTCGTCGTCGCGGGACGCCGGGATGCGGACACCCAAGACCGGATTGGATCGCAGCACACCATCCTCAACAGCGGTTGCGAACATCACCGACAGCGCCGCCCGAAGCTTCTTGATCTGCGAGGTCGAGCAATCGTCCCGGCGCATCTGGCCGAACAGATCGCGCACGTCGGCAGGCTCGATCTCGGCCAACCTCCATGCCTTCCAGCGAGGAACGGCATGAGCTGTGATCGGGCGGCGGTACTCCGGTCGGGTCGTCTCTGAGAATCCGCGAGAGGTTCGCCCGGCGTAGCTCTCGATCCATTCATCGAAGTAGTCACCGAAGCGGACTCTTGACCTGGGCCGCTTTTCGCCAGCGGTGCGGTTGCCCTTTGCCTCGCGCGCCTCAGTGATCGTTGCGAAGGATTCTTTGCGCTGCTGCCCTCGGTATTCCCAGGTGATGACGTAGCGGGAACCGCGTTTGTAGATGCCGGGATAGCGAGTCTTTTCTAGCTTTGCTGCCATTGGACACGCCTCCTTGCGGTCTTGCCCGCTGCCACCCCAGACGAGATTCTGTCCTTGCGAAGGTACATCGCCCATCGGCGGTTCACGGTCGCCGCCCGCCACCGGCAAGCAGCCATCTGTCCAACTCCGAGCGGCGGGCGATCAGGGCCGAGCCATCGCGGTGAACGGGGATGCGTCGTGCCGAGACCAGCGCGTAGACGCGAGAGCGTGGGGCGTCGATGTAGGCGGCGATCCGCTCGGCCCCGCGCAGCCAGCCGTCCTCGGCTGGTTCGTCCGACTGCTCGGCCAACAACTCGGCAGCCCGGTGAGCGATCCGCTCCACCAGCTCGTCGCCGACGTTGAAGCTAATCGCGCTCACGACGGCATCCCCTTAAAGACGACGACCTTTCCTTTGGCGCCGGTCGCTTTGACCGCCCGCTGAACCGTGCGGTGGGTAAGACCCGGCGCGCAGAAATAGTTGACTTCCTTCACGCATTTCGCATGGCGCCAAGCGCGGATGATGCCTTTAAGGCGGCGCGGGGTCTTGGGGGTCAGCTCGACCTCAAACGCGATCGTGCCGGAATCGGCAAAGGCAACGAGATCGGCGCGGTGCATTCGCGGGTACCCGTCGGGGTGGTCCGTGAGTTTGGCGCTGGCTATTGGCCTTTCCTCGATCTTCTCCGCGAAGACGATCTCGCGCTCGGTGAGGATGCGCTCGTGGCCGAAGTGCTCACCGACAAACTGGGCAACGGAAGCGCACCGAAGCGAGTGGACGACTGCCGAAGGGGAGACAAGAGCGAAGGGAAGCCCGAGGCCCGCGTAACGCAAGCCCTCGCGGGTTGCTCGCAAAACGCTCGGCTCCGAGCGCAGAAGATCAAGACGCTCCAGTAGCCCCGCTTCGGCGCAGGCCGCGACACGACGATATGCAGCCGTCCTGCCGACCCCCATCGCCTTCATCACCTGTTCGATCGAGACCACCCCGTGCCGCCCCACGTAGCGCACCAACTCCTGATCCCGAGTGCGCCCGCTCCCGGCTCCGTGCTCTTCGATCAACC
>DATDBO010000018.1:0-9755 GCA_036524775.1 Solirubrobacterales bacterium | reverse complement strand
AGGACAACGAGGAGCTGCTGACCAAGATCTCCGGCGTCCTGATCATCCTGATGGGCGTCCTCTTCGTCGCCTCGCTCTTCATCACCCGGCTGAACCGCGAGTGGCACGTCGACGCGCTGCTCGACCGGGCCGGCAAGGGCGGCCCGGTCGTCGCCGGGGCCGCCTTTGCGATCGCCTGGACCCCCTGCATCGGCCCCACCCTGGGCGCGATCCTCACCGCCGCCTCGCTGACCGAATCAACCGGTCGCGGCGCTTTCCTGCTCGCCGTCTACTCGGCGGGCCTGGCGATCCCCTTCCTGCTCACCGCCGTCGCCTTCTCCCGAATGACCACCGCCTTCGCCGTGGTCAAGCGCCACTACCAGGCAATAGTCGCGACCGGCGGCGTGATCCTGATCGCGATGGGCGTCCTGATCTGGACCAACCAGCTTACCCAGCTGAACATCGAGGCCCAGCGCTTGCTCAACGAAATCGGCTTCGACTTCTGGAACGTCTGAGCCTGTGGCTAGACCGCGTCGCCGGCTGCCTTTTTCAGGTTCTCTTTCTTCTTTTCGATCGAGGTGATCGTCTCGTGTAGGGACTTGGTCCCGCCGGTGATGATCAGCGCCGTCAGGAAGATGTCGAGCCCTCGCCGCAGCGTCTCCTCTTCGCCGCTAACGCCGATCGCTTCCATGAAGTAGAGGCCAAACACCGAGCTGACCGCTACGCCGATGATCAGCGCGATGCCGTACCCGAGCAGGGTTCGATCAGCCTTGGAGCGGACGTTGTCTGCTTCCTTGAACGGCGGCAGGATCGCCGTCAGCGGCTGGATGATGCGCTCGATGGCGCCGGCGACGACGATGAAGCCGGCGAACAGCGCGAAGTCCGCCTTCGTCTGGAAGGGAGCGTTGCGCGACACCCCCGCCAGGCCGGCGACCAGGAGGCAGTAGACGAGCCCTCCGCCGAGCGTAACCAGTGCGAACCACTTGGCCCGCGGGCTGGCGGCCGCTGCCCCGGTGAAGGGATTGGCTTCCGCGGGACTCGGTCCCGGCCCGTTCCCCTGTTTCTCCGGCTCTCCCACTGTGTCCAACCTATAACGCGAACTGCATCGCGGTCAAGCTCTTTGAGTAAACGCGCAGTTACGGAATACCAGCTATCAGTTGGATGGCGCCAAGGTGGTCAGCTCGCGGCCGATCGCCTCGGTCTCCTCGAGGCCGGCGTCGTCGAGCTCCTGGGAGCAGACGATCCGGAAGCGGCCCGTGCCGATCGCCGAGTCGGGGACGACCGGCAGGCCGCGGATCTGCTCCCAGCCGAGCCGTTCGACCTCGAACGGGTTCATCCGCACCTCGGCCGCCGGGAAGGGGCAGTTGCGGTTGTGCTGGTCGATCGCCTTGGAGATCGCCTCCAGGTTCTTCGCCGCTGCCGATGCCAAGGGGAGAAGTCTAGGTGCCGCCGGGTCGAGTGCCGGCGACTGCAGCGCGAACGGCGTCTCGGATCGTCTCGAAGGTCACGCGAAATCCCTCGAAATCAAGATCCGCATACTCGCCCTTGCCCTCGCTGACTGCTTCCGCAAAGGCGCGCTTGCTCAGAAGGACGGAATCGCCAGTCTGGAAGTCATGTACCTCATCGGGCACGAGCTTGCCGCTTCTCGGGTTTCTGGGATGAGGCGTCGTGTAGCGACGAGTGTGGTGGTGGCCCGTCCTTTCGTCGAACTCGCTGGTGAGGAACATGCGCCTGCCATCCTCGTCCTGGATCTCACGCGTCGACTCGTCGTGCAGCATCTCGATGCAGAGACGCCCGGCCCCTCGCCCGACCAGAGCCACGGCAACGACGCCATTCCCCCAATCCTTCCAGTCGCCCTCTCCTACCGCGTCGCGCAGCACCGCCTCGTTGTCCCGGTCGAACAGACAGAGGGAGGGGGCGGCCTGTCGAGTCAGCGAGAGCCCCCGGCAGTGCTCCAGCAGCTTCAGATCGCCCCGCTTGGCCGATTTGTCGGTGTCTTCGAGGCGGAACCCGGTGAATTCTCCTTTCGCATGGAAGTACCGTTGGGCGGCCAGCATGTGCGGAAGGTCGCTCTCGCCCTCGGTGAAAAGCTTGACGGCTTGCGCCTGCGCGAGATCGACGACGGGCAGCGGCGACCGCGGTTTGAAGGTCGGATCGACCTCCCTCAATGAGGCGGCCAGCTTGACGTAGACAGAGCTCGTTAGACCCTTGATTGCCCCTACGTGCTGGACCCGGCCTCGCACGATCTGGTTAAAAGGAGCCGTCGGCTTGCCTGGTGGTCTGTTGCGCCCTCCCCCGTGCTTCTGCCACGCAGCGATGGCGGCATCTTCTCCGTGAGCGCGCCAGATGAAGAGCAGGTTGCGGAGGTCGCGAACATAGTCCCTGGACACGTTCACCTTGCTGTTGACCACCAGGCCGGTGACCCGCTGCCGTTGCGTCCGGTGAGCCAGACGCGTCTTTTCCTTTTGCAGGGAAAAGCCATTCTCTTCGATCACATCCGCCAGGGTCTGGCTTGCCACGGCCCGTCCGTCTTTGAGCGTGGCCAACCTCGCCGGAAAGCGGCTGCGGTCGGTCGAGAGGCATATGTCGTCGGCGTAGCGGGTGTAATAGCAGCGTTCAGACGCGGCTATCCGGCCCAGCTTGGAGTCCAACCCGCGGCAGATGTAGTTGGAGACGATTGGAGAGGTCGGGGCTCCCTGCGGCAGGCCGTTGCGGTGGCAGCAGATCTGAGCCAGGAGCGTGGCGACGTCCGCCGGGTATTCGAACGGGAAGGCCATGAACAGGCCACGAACGCGGCCGAAGTTGATCGTCGGGAAGAAGTCCTCGAGATCGACCCTCAGGACCCACTCTTGCCGCCGATGGGCACGCGCATTGGAGGTCGGGCTTCTGCCCGCCACGAATCCATGCACGTGAGGCGGCGGCGCGTACCAGGCGAGGAGGTGATCGGCGAGCTGTCGCTGGATGTCCTTGAGCGGTTTGATCGGCGCACTGATACGCCGCGGCGTCCCGCCCGATCGGCGGCGAATCTCGAACTCGTCGTATCTCCTCTCCTCTGGAAGCGCGACGATCCACCAGGTCAGCTCGCGTAGCTGCACGTCTAGGAGTCGTGCGACATCTCCGCGGCTGAACAGCGGTTTCGGGGCCAGAGCTCGATCCACGGGTTTACGGGCGGTACAGCGGCTCTACCTATCCCATCACCGTCTGACTATCCATATGTTTTCCGATCAGGATCGTCTTCCGGGCTAAAGTGAGACGTCTGGTGCCCGCAGCGACTACGCCGCGAGAAAGACAGCAGCTGTACCGCCCGTGTGGACGGTAGAGACCGGGTCGGACACCTCGGGGTCTACATCCGGCCGCCGGTGTCGTAAGCCTCGCCGGGGGTGGCGCCGACGATCAGGAGGCGGATGCCTTCCGGTCCCGAGGTGACCTTGCGCTTGACCTCGGGGCCCACGCGGGCGATGTGCCCGGCGTCCAGCGGATACCGCTCGCCGTCTGCTTCGAGGGTGCCCGAGCCGCTGAGGGCCGCGTAGACCTCCTCCTGGCCGAGCTGCTGGGGTCGCTTGGCGAACATCTGCCCGCCTATCCCCTCCTCCGAGTGGTCGTGCTCGGGGTAGTCCGTCGCTCCCGGAGCGAGATCGACGATCGAGATCCCGAAGGCGCTGACGCCGAGGCCCGCCGCCGCTTTGCGGAACGCGATTCCCTCGAGGACGCCCTCGATCGCCTCGATGTCGTCCACATTCGCGTGGGTGATGTCGGCCATCGGCGTGGTGCTACCCGCGAGGGGCTATCGGGAACCACTCCGGATGCCACTTGTCTGACCGGCAATGGCGTCTCGCCGCCGTCCTACGATCGGCGAGATGGACGAGAAGCGGACGATTGCGCATCTGGACATGGACGCGTTCTACGCGTCGGTCGAGCTGCGCAGGCGGCCGGAGTTAAAGGGGAAGCCGGTGGTGGTCTGCGGGTCGGGGCCGCGGGCGGTGGTGACGACGGCGAGCTACGAGGCGCGCAAGCTGGCCGGGATCCACTCGGCGATGCCGGCGGCGGTCGCGCGCCGCAGGCTGCCCGACGCCGTCTACCTACCCCCGGACTTCACCGCTTACCGGGAGGCCTCGGGCGAGGTGATGGGCATCCTGCGGGCCAACGCCGAGACCGTCGAAGTGGTCGGGCTCGACGAGGCCTACCTCGACCTCACCGGCCTCTTCGCGCCGAAGGCGACGATGCGGCGGATCGCCACCGAGATCCGCGAGGACACCGGCCTCACCTGCTCGATCGGCATCTCCGAGAACCGGCTGCTGGCGAAGATCACCAGCGAGTTGGGCAAGCCCGCGGGGCTCGTCGTCCTCTCGCGCGAGGAGGCCCTGGAGCGCTTCGCCGGCGAGCCGCCCGGCCTCGTTCCGGGGATCGGCCCGAAAACCGTGCTCAGGCTGGAGAAGATGGGCGTCCGCACCCTCGCCGAGCTGCGTGCCCACGACCCGGCCGTCCTGGAGGAGACGTTCGGTCCCCGCTCCGGCGCCTGGCTGGCGTCGCGAGCCCGCTTCGAGGACGAGACGCCGATCGGGGTCGAGCGCGAGACGAAGTCGCAGTCGGCGGAGACGACCTTCGACGTCGACGTTGCCGACCGGGACGAGATGGCGGCGCACGTCGCCTCCCTCGCCAAGGAGCTCTGTCGGCGGCTGAGCTCCCGCGACCTCGAAGGCCGCACGATCGGGATCAAGGTCCGCCTGGACGACTGGACCAACGTGACTCGCTCGCACACCCTCGACGAGCCGACCAACGACCCGGCGATAGTCACCCCAATCGCCCTCGACCTCCTACGCGCCTACGCCCCACCCCGCCCCGTCCGCTTGCTAGGCGTTCGAGTCGCCAGCTTCTCTCGAGACGAGGCTGCAGCTGAGCCGGAGCCGCCGGAAGCCCAGCTGCAGCTGGGTCTCGCCGGGTAAGAGGCCGTTCCGGTAGGGCTGGAACGTCTTGTACTTTTTCCGCGGCAGCGCCGGCGGACGACTGACAACTGTCTTCGGAAAAAGTTAAGTGGAAGCCCTACCGGAACGGCCTCCTCATGCGAAGATGACCCGCATGAACGGAGATCGGCTGACTGGACTGGACGCGTCGTTCCTCCACATGGAGCGCGGCGGCGCCCACATGCACGTCGCCTCGACGATCGTCTTCGACGGCTCGGCTCCCACCCACGAGGAGTTTCGCGACCACATCGAGTCGCGCCTGCACCTCGTCCCCCGCTTCCGCCAGAAGCTGCGCAGCGTCCCCTTCGACCAGGGCCGGCCGGTCTGGGTCGACGACCCGTTCCTCAACCTCGACTACCACGTACGCCGCACGGCGCTGCCCGCGCCCGGCTCGGAGGAGCAGCTGCGCAACCTCGCCGCGCGGATCTTCTCCCAGCAGCTCGACCGCACCAAGCCGCTCTGGGAGCTGTGGCTGGTCGAGGGCTTCGAAGGCGACCGCTTCGCCGTGATCGGCAAGAGCCACCACGCGCTGGTCGACGGCATCTCCGGCGTCGACATCACGACCGTCCTCTTCGACCTCGAGGAGGACCCCGACCACCCGCCGGTGCGGCCGCCGAAGTGGGCGCCCCGCCCCGAGCCGACCGACCTGCAGGTGCTCAAGGACGCCTGGCGCGAGCGCGCGACCAGCCCGCGCGAGGTCGTTCGCGGCGTGCGCGCCGCCCTGCGCGGGCCGCGCCAGGTGCTGCGCGGCCTCGCCGACACCGGCCAGTTCCTCGGCGGCGCCACGTCGGCGCCGAGCACGCCCTTCAACGTCGAGATCGGCCCCCACCGCCGACTCGCCTTCGTCCGCGCCGACCTGGCCGACTTCAAGCGGGTCAAGAACGCCCACGGCGGCACGGTCAACGATGTCGTCCTCTCGGTCGTCGCCGGCGCGCTCGGCAACTACCTGCGCGCCCGCGGCCACGACACCGACGAGCTCGAGCTGCGGGCGATGGTGCCGGTCAGCGTTCGCGCCGAGGAAGAGCGCGGCGCTCTCGGCAACCGCATCTCGGCGATGATGGCGCCGCTGCCGGTCTGGAGCACGGACCCGGTCGAGCGCCTGCGCGTCGTCACCGAGACGATGGGCGACCTGAAGGGCTCCGGCCAGGCGGTCGGTGCCGAGCTGCTGACCCGGCTGACCGACTTCGCCCCGCCGACGATTGCCTCGCAGGCGGCGCGCCTGCAGCCCGCCCAGCGCTTCTTCAACCTCGTCGTCACCAACGTGCCCGGGCCGCAGTTCCCGCTCTACCTGATGGGGCGGCGAATGACCTCGATCTTCCCCATGGTCCCGCTCGCCCGCCGTCAGGCGCTCTGCGTCGGGATCATGTCCTACGACGGGCAGATCGACTTCGGCCTGGTCGGCGACTACGACGCGATGGCCGACCTCGAGAGCTTCGGGCTCGACCTCGAAGGGGCGATCGCCGAAGCCGTCGCCGCCGCGCCCCCGGCCGCCGACGCCGGCGCCGACGAGCGGACGCGGACCAGGAACGGCGCCGTGTCCGTCAAATAGTTCCAGTCGAGCCGCCGGGCGCTGAAGCCCTCGGCGCGCGTGTCGGCGTTGACCACCACCGCGGTGACGCGGCGGAAGCGGCCCGGTCGGTCGAGTCGCACCGTCATCGTCCCGCCGTCGCCGCGGAAGCGCAACCGCGAGACGACCCGGCCGCCCCGCTCGCTCCCCACCCTCCCCACCAGCGCCAGCCCGGCGGCGACGCCGGCCGGCGCGGCGGCGCTGACGACTACCGGCCCGGCGCCCTCGGGATGGACGCGCAGCAGCTGGAAGGTGGTGTGGTTGAGGAAGCGCCGCAGCGGCCTCCCGTCGCCGGGCAGGTTGGCCTGGCGCGGCACGTCGGGATAGGCATCCCCCTCGGCGAAGCGCGCGCCGGTGCGCCACTCGGCCACGTCGCGGGCGAAGCGGGCGAAGTCGCGGCTCAGGCTCGAGCCGCCGGCCGTGCGGATCGCCGCGTCGTAGGTGGCGACCGAGAAGCCACCGGGCCGCGTGTGCAGGGCGCGCGACCAGGCGTTGCGCAGGACGTCGCGCCCGTAGCGCCGCGCCAGCCACTCGTTCCAGACGGCGGCGCCGTACTGGCGGATCGAGTTGGCGGTGAGCGGCGTGTTGTAGAGGTGGGTCCAGCGGCGCACGTAGCGCAGGTAGTCGTCGATTCCGTCGTAGACCTGCTCCTCCATCCAGACCGCGGTCGACTCCGCCATCCAGGCGTCCTGGTAGGCGTCGTAGCCGAGCTGGAGGATGTGGCAGTACTCGTGGGCGAAGGTCACCGCGAGGTTCTCGGCAGGGCGCGTGCCGGGGTACTGCGCGCGCTCATAGTCGTCGTCGAGCACGAGGTAGCCGTGCAGGCGGCGCGGCAGGCGGTTGCCCTTCGGCGACTGGCCCGGGTCGGGGACGGCGTAGCCGAACAGCTGCCGTCCGAGGTGCTTGAGGTAGACGTCGGTCCTCGCCCGCCGTCCGCCGCGCCGCCCGTCCGAGCGCGGCTTGCGCCAGCGCAGCCTGCCGTTCTCGACCGCGGCCACGCGGGAGGCGACGGCGAGCACGCGCTCGACGTAGTCGGGAACGCCGTCGTCGTCGGCGGCGCCGTTCGCGTCGACGAGCGAGGGCGCGTCGGCCCCCTCGACGACCCAGTGCACGCAGAAGCGCCCGTCGCAGGCGGGCGAGCGCGGCGCCTCCGGCACGTCGTATGCCTGACGGACGGGAGCCCCCCGGTCGGTCGGCCGCGCCAAGGGTTGGCGAAATGCCCACTGGTCCGCCGCTGCGGCTGCGGTCGGAAAGAGGAGAAGCAGTGCGGCGGGCACCGAGGCGAGAAGCGCGATCAAGGCGCGGGCCAGGATACTTCTCCGGTGACCCCGCGGAGGCCCGCTTGCGCCTAGCGCTCGCCCAGATCGACCCCACCGTCGGCGACCTCGACGGCAACGCGGCCAAGATCGCCGAGTGGCTCGCCCGCGCCGCCGCGGAGGGTGCCGACCTGGCGATCTTCCCCGAGCTCTGCCTGCCGGGCTACCCGGCCGAGGACCTCTACCTCAAGCCCCACTTCGCCGCCGCCGGCCGGGCGGCTGTGGAGGAGCTGGCGCGCGGGGTCGGCGAGATGACGGCCCTGGTCGGCTTCGCCGAGCCCGTTGCGGGCGGTGGGGACCACCGACGCGCCCACAACTCGATCGCCGTCCTCTCCGCCGGCGAGCTGCGCGGCGTCTATCGCAAGAACAGGCTGCCCAACTACGCCGTCTTCGACGAGCAGCGCTACTTCGTTCCGGGCAGCGAGCCGGCGACGATCGAGGTGACCGGCACACGGGTCGGCCTGACGATCTGCGAGGACCTCTGGGAGGAGGGCCCGCCCGCCTCGCTCGAGGCCGGAGAGGGTGCGCAGCTGATCGCCAACCCCTCGGGCTCGCCCTACCACCGCGGCAAGGGTCGCGAGCGGGAAGCGATGTTCGCCGCCCGTGCCCGCGCCTGCGGCACCCACATCGCCTTCTGCAACCTCGTCGGCGGCCAGGACGAGCTCGTCTTCGACGGGCACAGCCTGGTCGTCGACCCGAACGGCGAGACGGTCGCCCGCGCCGCCCAGTTCGAGGAGGAGCTGCTCGTCTGCGAGATCCCCTCCGCAGGGCCGGCGCGCCTCGCCGAGCCGCTGCCCGACCTGGCCGAGGTCTACGCCGCGCTGGTCCTCGGCCTGCGCGACTACGTGGGCAAGAACGGCTTCCGTCACGTCGGCATCGCCCTCTCGGGCGGGATCGACTCGGCCCTGGTCACCCTGCTCGCCGCCGACGCGGTCGGCGCCGAGAACGTCACCTGCGTGGTCATGCCCTCCCCCCACTCCAGCGCCGAGACGCAAGCCGACGCACGGGCGATTGCCGCCAATCTCGGCGCCGAGGCGCTCGAGATTCCGATCGAGGCGACGATGGCCGCCTACGAGGACGCCCTCTCGGGCACCCTCGACGCCCGCCCAGACGGCGGCCGCGAGGAGCCGCTTCCGCACGACCCGGCGCGCCCCTCGGAGCCCGACCTCGCCGCCGAGAACGTCCAGGCGCGGATCCGCGGCAACGTGATGATGGCCCTCTCCAACAAGCACGGCTGGCTGGTCCTCACCACCGGCAACAAGAGCGAGATGTCGGTCGGCTACGCGACGCTCTACGGCGACATGGCCGGCGGCTTCGCGGCGATCAAGGACGTGCCGAAGACGCTGGTCTACAAGCTGGTGCGCCACCGCAACGAGCGGGCCGGGCGAGAGCTGATTCCCACCTCGGCGATCGAGCGGGCGCCCTCGGCCGAGCTGCGCCCCGACCAGCGCGACACCGACACGCTGCCTCCCTACGAGCTGCTCGACCGCATCCTCGAGGCCTACGTCGAGCGCGACCAGGGACGCGAGGAGCTGATCGCGGCCGGGATGCCGGCGGAGACCGTCGACGACGTGATCCGCCTGGTCGACCGCTCCGAGTACAAGCGCCGCCAGGCGGCGCCCGGGATCCGGATCACCCCGCGCGCCTTCGGCCGCGATCGCCGCCTTCCGATCACCAACCGCTTCGGAGGCTAATCGCCCTTCGGAATCGGCCGCACGGCGATCGTCATCTGGGCTATGGCGCAGGTGCGGCCCTGGTCGTCGCGGACCTCGGCCTCCCAAACCCAGGTCGTGCGGCCGCGGTGGCGGGCGCGGGCGAGGACCTCGACCGTCCCCGCGGCGATCGGCCGCATGAAGCTGACGTTGATCGACTGGCCCATGGCGACGTTCCCATCGTCGTAGACGGAGAGCGCCGTGGCGCGGGAGCAGACGC
>DATDBO010000017.1:0-19027 GCA_036524775.1 Solirubrobacterales bacterium | reverse complement strand
AGAAAGCCGAGCTTTTGGAGCGGCGCGAGGGAGCTATCCACTCCGAGCACATGACGCTGGATCGGCCCGACGTGATCCGCCTGGTCAGCTACGTGCGGGTGCCGCGCGAGGCGCATAGGCGCAAGATCACGCGGCGCGCCGTGCTCGCCCGCGACTCCTGGACCTGCCAGTACTGCGGCTCGACCAAGTCCGGCTTGACGGTCGACCACGTCATCCCGCGCAGTCGCGGCGGCAAGTCGGTCTGGGGCAACATCGTCGCCGCCTGCGCAAGCTGCAACAGACGCAAGGGCAACCGCCTCCCGCAGGAGATCCAGATGCACCCGAAGAAGTCGCCCAAGGCCCCAGGCCCCAGCATCTTCATCCAGGTGGCGAGCCCCAACATCCCGCCCGCCTGGCAGCAGTACTTACCTGTGGCCGCTTAGGATCAGTCGCTCGTCTTGCCCGGCGGAAGCGGCTGGGATATCTGGTCGGATCTGACGAGCCCGGCAGCCACTCGAACCAGTAGCCGGGCCGCAGCCGTTGGGCTCCGGTCGACCCGGCCGCGATAGCGAGGATTGAACTCAGCACCGGAGATTTGGACGATCCGAATGTACCCCTCGGTGAGATCTTCCTCCAATCTATTTACCGCTTTGGTGACGACCTTCTGCTTGGGCTCCACATCTCGGGCCTTCACCAAGTCGGTAAGGATCTGCTCTACCCCCCCGATCAGCGCCCCGTGAGTCAGCTCCCGGCTTCGCTGCGCGCCTACCGTTTGCGAACCCGAGCGGATGCCGATCCATACATCGGGAAGATGGGTGGCTTCGAGGTAGCCGGGCTCAACGTCAAGCCAGGCGGCGAGGGCGGACGCGAACCCGGCCGTGTTCAAGGAACCATCGACGTTGGCGTCGTCGATGTTGCCGGAGTCGAAACGCCTGATGCAAGGCCACCATTCCCGCTCGAATTCTCTCCAGATCCTGGCCCGATCCGTTGCGGTCGTCTCACGCCCACCAGGAGCATCGCTGTGGGGCTCGAAGCGTGCGCTCAGGTTCACAAACCAGTGGCGAAGCTGCTTGGGCACGATCAACGTGGTGCGATCCTTGATTTTCCTCAGCATCCTAGCCCGGTGGCGAAGACCGAGGGCGTACCTCTGAATCCTCAGGTCGTGATGATGGAGGGCGGTGCCCCAGTTGGTGAAATCACGGGGTGGAATAAAGGCCGCGGGCAGCCCGTTGCGGCAGAGGAAAAGCCAGCCGCCATCCTCTTCGACCGCGCCGAGTACCCAGTCCAGTGCTTCCTCGAATATGTAGCCATTCGAGAGTAGCTCCGAGCGGCCCGATCCTTCTCTTTCGCCGGCCGGCCTAGTGAGCCTCGCTTTCAGCTTCGCCGCCTCGATCCGCTCATTCATGTGCACGTGCTCCGCGTGAATCGCGGCGCGCGCTATCAAACCGCCGGCCTCCGGTAGCCAAAAATCCCTCTGCTCCGTCTCTCGCCGGTCCCCGTGATCCTTGGGGTCCTGATTCAGAAAGTGCGTCATTCCTGCAACCGAAAGCATCGTCGTACCCTCGCGCGGACTCGCATCAAGGATGTTCGCCGGAGGCACGATCGGATCTTCGCCGCCACTGACAAACAGCATTCGCAGCCCATACTCCGAGAGCCGCTCTTCATATGAACTGCGGTCCTCCTGAAGGAAAACCTGTTCGAAGATGCGTTGAAAGTATCCGTACTGTTCCAACTGCATCCCTGCAACGGTGTTGACCGGATCCGTGGGTGGCCAGCCCTTTCTCTCGTCGTCTCCTAGCCTGCCCTGAAGTATCGAGTTGGTCAGCTCCGGGCGAAGAGCGTGGAGAACGGACTGCCACTCCTCCGGCTGGGCAAAAGCGGTCGGCGAAAGGGCGCTAAGAGCGCCTCCTGAGCAAATCGTGGTACAGCTGGAAACGGCTTGTGGCCAGGCGAAGAAGACCGACTGAGCAACGAATCCCCCCAGGCTGTAGCCAACCACGTGAATCCTCAGGCTGTCGGGCGTGGTGGTCCCGCCTCGGTCAAGCGCCGCGCGAAGCAGGGTGTCGACATCCTCGATCTGCTCCAGCCCGGTCGGCTCTCCGGCGTCGAACGCCGCGCTCGAGCCGTCGTT
Source organism: Solirubrobacterales bacterium (assembly GCA_036524775.1). GTDB lineage: Bacteria > Actinomycetota > Thermoleophilia > Solirubrobacterales > 70-9 > VRUE01. The sequence continues at coordinate 16,917 of DATDBO010000017.1, read as the reverse complement.
GCCGTTGCGGTTCGCCGCCAGCTTCCTGCCACCGGCGACTCGTTTTTCACTCATTTGGTGAAGTTCCGTCGATTCTTTGAACAGTTTGCCGACCCTGTCATCCGGTTTGAGCAGGTCACCTCCCACCATCCATTTCTCGGCGTCGGAGTCGGCGACCATGCTCAACAGCCAGCGGGTCCCGATCATGTACCGAAGAAACTGCCGGAAGAGGTCGCCCGCGTCAGCCAGATAGCGAGACAGCGGCGTCTCGGAGAATGGCCCGTGAAACGAGGAGTGCATGAGGTGGCCGGGAAAGGGCATGACCAGGCAAGCCATTCCCTCCTCGGCGCAAATCGCTTCCTGTTGGCGCATCATCCAATCCGCAAGTTGGTAGTAGAACCTCAGCGAATCGGCCTCGTTTAGGCCGTTGTGAAGAATGAAGAGGCGATGGATCGGTGGGGTTTCCGGACGCCGCAGAAGCCGCATGGAGTGCATGTTCGGTCGGTGGCTGAGAGCCTTGTCATACTCAGCCTTGCGATTGATCCCATAGATCGGAGCCGAGGGGAAGGGGAGTATTAGCTCCTCTATGTAACTCAGCGTCTCGGCGTCTTCGTGAACTGGAAGGACTCGGCTGAAATGCAACGGAGCTTGCTCACTCCGATCCCAGCGGTCCGAGCTCAGTCTTCCGCCCCACTCACTTAGTCGAAGGTCGAGATAGTGATCCCGCTCCTCTGGCCGTATCTGGGCAAGTTTGTCCAGATCCGAATGGATCCTCATTTTCTCTCTCCCTCTGCCACTTAAAGCCCCCTAATTAATACGACGATACCGTACGGGGAGCGGTGGGCGCGGGAGATACGTCCGTCGACGTCATACCACTCGGCGGGCGTACTGCGAGGGCTGACCGCTAGCCCAGCTCGTCCTGCTGCGGCGCGTCCTGCTGCGGCGCGTCTTCGACGGGGGCCGCGTCGTCCGATTCGACGACGAGGGCGACGGCGCTGACGAGGTCGTCGTCCTTGATGTTCATCACGCGGACGCCCTGGGTCGGGCGGCCCATCAGCGAGATGCCGCCGGCTTGGGTGCGTTGGACCATGCCGTTCTGGGAGATGAAGAGCAGGTCCTGGTGCTCGCGCACGATCAGGGCGCCGGCCAGGCCGCCCTTCTTCTCGGTCAGCTTCGCGGTCAGCACGCCTTTCGTCCCACGCCCCTTGCGCGGGTACTCGGCGATCGAGGTGCGCTTGCCGTAGCCGTTCTCGGTGACCACGAACAGCTCGGTGTCGTCGCGGGCGACGTCCATCGCCAGCACCCGGTTCTCCTCCTTGCCCACCTTGGCCGAGACGTTCATCCCTTTGACGCCCGAGGTGTCGCGGCCCATCGGACGCGCCTCGCCCTCCGAGAAGCGCACGGCGTGGGCCGACTTGGACACCATCAGGATGTCGTCCTCGCCCGAGGTCAGGCGGACCTGCACCAGCTCGTCGCCGTCGCGGACCTTGATCGCGATGATCCCGTCGGCGCGGATCGGCGTGTTGTAGGCGAGGAACTCGGTTTTCTTGAACTGGCCCTTGGCGGTGGCGAAGGCGAGGTACTTGTTCTCCTTGAAGTCACGGGTGGGGATCACCGCCATCACCTTCTCCCCTTCGCGCAACGGCAGCAGGTTGACCAGCGCGCTTCCTTTCGCCGTGCGCGAGCCCTCGGGCAGCTCGTAGACCTTGAGCCGGTAGACCTTGCCCTTGTTGGTGAAGAAGAGCAGGTAGTCGTGGGTCGAGCAGATGTGGAGGTGGGCGATGTAGTCGTCCTCCTTGAGGTTCATCCCCATCACCCCGACCCCGCCGCGGTGCTGCTGGCGGTAGGTGGCGAGCGGCAACCGCTTGACGTAGCCCGAGGCGGTCAGCGAGATCACCATCTGCTGGTCGGCGATCATGTCCTCGATGCCGACGTCGCCCTCGAAGTGGGCGATTTCCGTGCGGCGCTCGTCGCCGTAGGAGTCGGTGATCTCCGCCAGCTCCTCCTTGACCAGGCCGAGCACCTTCGCCTCGTCGCCGAGGATCGCGCGCAGCTCGCCGATCCGCTCGAGCAGATCGGCGTGCTCGGCGTGCACTTTGTCGGCCTCGAGGGCGGTCAGGCGCTGCAGGCGCATGTCGAGGATCGCCTGCGCCTGCTCGCGCGAGAGCTCGAACTTCTCGATCAGGCCGTCGCGGGCGGCGTCGGGGTCCTTCGAGGCGCGGATCAATTTGATCACCGCGTCGAGGTTGTCGAGCGCGATCAGCAGCCCCTCGAGGATGTGGGCGCGGGCCTCGGCGCGGCGCAGTTCGTACTGGGTGCGGCGGGTGACGACCTCGCGCTGGTGCTGGACGTAGTACTTGACCAGCTCGAGCAGGCTCAAGGTGCGCGGCACGCCGTCGACCAGCGCGACCATGTTGATCCCGAAGCTGGTCTGCATCCCGGTTTTCTTGTAGAGGTTGTTGAGCACGACCTTGGCCGGGTGGCCGCCGCGCTTCAGCTCGATCACCAGGCGCATGCCGGAGCGATCGGTCTCGTCGCGCAGGTCGGAGATCCCCTCGAGTTTCTTCTCGCGGACGAGGTCGGCGATCTTCGTGATCAGGCCGTTGTCGCCGCCCTTCTTGACCATGAAGGGCAGCTCGGTGACGACGATCGCGTCCTTGCCTCCCTTGAGCGGCTCGACGTGGGCGCGGGCGCGGACCTTGACCGTGCCGCGGCCGGAAGCGTAGGCGTCGCGGATCCCCTCCATGCTCATGATCCCGCCGCCGGGGAAGTCGGGGCCCTTGACGTGCTCCATCAGGCCGGCCAGGTCGATCGCCGGATCGTCGATGTAGGCCGTGACCGCGGCCGAAACCTCGCGCAGGTTGTGCGGCGGGATGTTGGTCGCCATCCCGACCGCGATGCCCGAGGCGCCGTTGACCAGCAAGTTGGGGAAGCGCGCCGGCAGGATCAGCGGCTCCTGGGTCGATTCGTCGTAGTTGGGGCCGAAGTCGACAGTGTCGGCGTCGATGTCGCGCAGCAGCTCGGTAGCCAGCCGCCCCAACCGTGCCTCGGTGTTGTGGCTGACGAAGCCGTTGGTCAGGAAGGAGTGGTCGTCGGTATCGACTCGGAGCGAAAAGACCGGCCGGATACCCGCCGACTCCACCGACTCCACCTCGGCATAGAAGTAATCGCCGGTGACCAGCGGCTCGACCACGTCGCGGACCTCCGGCGACTCGATCCGCTCCATTATCGCCGTGCCGCCCTGCTCCCAACGCTCGATCCGGTCGACGTTGTGACGGCGCAGCCAGTCGCGCTCCGTCCATCTCGATTCACAATCCGAGCGGATGTAATCCGCGACAAAGGGAACGTGGTCGCGGCTGAGAGCGCGGCTCGCCGCCGGAATCGTCGCGAGATCGCCTTCGAGCTTTGCCTGCTTGACACCGAGGAAGCCGACGTTGCTCGCAAACAGCCGGGCGTCGCGCCGATTGCTGACGACCACCTTGAACTCGCCCTTCCCGTAGCGACAGACTCGTGAGACGACGCCACTCTCGAGTAGCAACAGCTGGACATCACGAGCAAGCTGCTCGCTGTAGGTCGAGTAAGAAACCTGAATCGAGTTACGAGGAAGCAGGGAGGACGGCCCGTCACCCGTGAAGAGCGCTTTCAGGAACTCGCGCTTGAACGCAATGGTGGATTGCCAAACGAATTCGGGAACCCGCTTCTCGCTCGCCCTGCCGGTGATCGCCGCAAGTGGACTTCCCGTCAGAGAATCGAGGTTCTGGACATCCAGCTCGTGGAGCAGGCTCCCCGAAGCGATACGGCGCGCGTACACGTAGCGCGGCCCACCGACCAAAGCGTCATAAGCGCCGAGCACCGCGTCGAAGAACTCTTTGTCGACATTGTTGAAACCGGCGCGGGTCGGACTGATCCAACCCTCGGAGACGAAAGCTCCTGCCAGAAGCGCGAGCTGCGCATCGCTGTCGGAGAGAGGCGCGGCTTCGTCCGTCTGTTGCGGGGTGCGTGAGATCAGCACGCGATCGCCGGGCCCGATCTCCTCCAGGAGCTTCCAGAGCAGGAGGGGCACGCCGGCCATGTCGACCAAGCAGAGGACCGGGTGGTTGTGCGTACCGGTCAGCTCGTGGCCGTGGTGCGTGCGCAGGCGAAGGGTCGGGTGATCGCCAGAGTGAAAGAGCTTTGATGCTTTGACCGGCTTTCCGAGGCGGTCCAGAACCTCGAGGTCGACGTCGTTGTCCGATTCCGGCTTCGCCCCGGGCACGAGCGAGTCGATGCGAACGGTTCCGTTTGGAGTCGCGACGCGCGTGTCTCCGCTGACGCAGTACCTCATCGCGGCGGCCGGGTCGTCGTCGATCGAGCCGAAGTTGCCCTGGCCGTCGATCAGCGTGTAGCGCAGCGAGAACTCCTGCGCCATGCGCACCAGCGTGTCGTAGATCGCCGAGTCGCCGTGCGGGTGGTACTTGCCCATCACCTCGCCGACGATGAAGGCGCACTTGCGGTAGGGCCGGGTCGGCTGCAGGCCGATGTCGTGCATCGCGTAGAGCACCCGCCGGTGGACCGGCTTGAGGCCGTCGCGCACGTCCGGCAGCGCCCGGCCGACGATCACGCTCATCGCGTAGTCGAGGTAGGACGAGCGCATCTCCTTCTCGAGCTCGCGCTCTTCGATCTTGCCGGTCAGGGCCTCCAGCGCCATCAGCGATTCACCCCGCACCAGGGCGTGCAGCGTCTAGACGTCAAGGAATTTCACGTCCTTCGCGTTCGACTCGATGAAGTCGCGGCGCGGGCCTACCTGGTCGCCCATCAGCATCGAGAAGATCTGGTCGGCCGCCGTCGCGTCTTCGAGCGTCACCCGGGCCAGCGTCCGCGTCGCCGGGTCCATCGTCGTCTCGCGCAGCTGGTCGGCGTTCATCTCGCCGAGGCCCTTGAAGCGGGTCAGCTGCACGCCGTGGCGGGCCAGCTCGAGCACCGCCGGGCGCAACGCCTGGAAGGAGAGCGCCTCGGAGGTGCGGCCCGAGTAACGCACCTCGAACGGCGGCCGGCCGACCTGCTTGAGCAGCGCCGCGTGCACCTCGGCGAACTTGCGATAGTCGTGGTGCTCGAACAGCTCGCGCGGCAGGCGGTGGGTCCGGGCGAGGCCGCTCTTGCGTTCGATCGCCTTGACGACCAGCCCGTCGTCGGAGTCCTCGACGATCTCGGTCTCGAAGGGCTCCCCCTCCGCCGCCTTGCGGCCGAGCACCTTGCGGGCACCGGCGATCGTCGCGACCTCTTCGTCGAGCAGGCTCGACTCCTCGAGGAAACGCACCGTCTCGTGGCCGAACTCGGCCTGCAGCGAAGAGCCCCAGCCCTCGTACTCTTTTGCCCGCCGCGTATAGCTCTGCCAACGGCTCTTGCTCAGCTTCGTCGCCTTGCCGCCCGCGTCGGCGACCTCGATCTCCTCGAGCTTGTCGCGCAGCAGCAGCTCCTCCAGTTCGGACTCGCGCTCCAGGTAGGTTTCCTGGTTGCCCTGTTTGACCCGGTAGAGCGGCGGTTTGGCGATGTAGACGTAGCCGGCGTCGATCAGCTCCGGCATCTGCCGGTAGAGGAAGGTGAGCACGAGGGTGCGGATGTGCGCGCCGTCGACGTCGGCGTCGGTCGCCATGACGATTTTGTGGTACCTGGCGTCCTCCAGGTTGAACTCTTCGTGGACGCCGGTGCCGATCGCCGTGATCAGCGCCTGCACCTCGTTGTTGGCCAGCACCTTGTCGATGCGGCTCTTCTCGACGTTGATGATCTTGCCGCGCAGCGGCAGCACCGCCTGCGTCGAGCGGTCGCGCGCCTGCTTGGCCGAGCCTCCGGCGGAGTCGCCCTCGACCACGAAGAGCTCCGCGTCGCGCGGGTCCTTGACCGTGCAGTCGGCGAGCTTGCCGGGCAGGGTCGAGTTCTCCAGCGCCGACTTGCGCCGGGTCAGGTCGCGCGCTTTGCGGGCGGCGTCACGGGCGCGCGAGGCGTCGATCGCCTTGGTGATGATCCGCCGCGCGTCGCCGGGGTTCTCCTCGAGGAACTCGGCGAGCTTGCGGTTGACCGTCTCCTCGACCAGGCCGCGGATCGGCGGGTTGCCGAGTTTGGTCTTCGTCTGCCCCTCGAACTGCGGGTCGTGCAGCTTGACCGAGATCACCGCGGTCAGCCCCTCGCGCACGTCCTCGCCGCCGAGGTTGCCGTCCTTCTCTTTGAGCAGCCCTTTGCTGCGCGCGTAGGCGTTGAGGGTGCGGGTCAGCGCGGCGCGGAAGCCGGAGAGGTGCGAGCCGCCCTCGTGGGTGTTGATGTTGTTGGCGAAGCTGAAGATCGATTCCTGGTAGGAGGCGTTCCACTGCATCGCCACCTCGACCTGGCCCTCGTCCTCCTCGCCCTCGAAGAAGATCGTCTTGCGGTGCAGCGTGTCCTTGTTCTCGTTGAGGTGACGGACGAAGTCCTCGATCCCGCCCTCGTACTGGAAGCTGACGCTGTTGGTGGCCCCCCGCTCGTCGACCAGCTCGATCTTCAAGCCGCGGGTCAGGAAGGCGGTCTCGCGCAGGCGCTCGGCCAGCGTTTCGAAGTCGAACTCGACCTCCTCGAAGATCTCCGCGTCGGGCTGGAAGGTCAGCGTCGTGCCGGTCTCCTCGGTCGATGCGCCCTCGGCGAGCGAACCCTGCGGTTTGCCGCGCTCGTAGTCCTGGCTCCAGACGTGGCCGTCGCGGCGGATCTCGAGGTGCAGCTTCTCGGAGAGGGCGTTGACGACCGAAACCCCGACCCCGTGCAGGCCGCCGGAGACTTTGTAGCCGCCGCCGTCGCCGAACTTGCCGCCGGCGTGCAGCGTCGTCAGCACGACCTCGGCGGCGGGGCGCTTCTCCTTCTTCAGTTCTTCGACCGGGATGCCGCGGCCATCGTCGGAGACGGTGCAGCTGTCGTCCGGATGGAGGACGACGCGCACTTCGCCGCAGTGCCCGGCGATCGCCTCGTCGACCGAGTTGTCGACCACCTCGTAGACGAGGTGGTGAAGCCCGCGCGGACCGGTCGAGCCGATGTACATGCCGGGGCGCTTGCGAACCGCTTCGAGCCCCTCGAGGACGGTGATGTCCTTGGCGCCGTAGGAGTCGTCTTTCTTGGCCTTGCCCCCGCCGGCGTTCTCTTTCTTCTTAGGCAACTGGTCCTTTCCGCGTTTCACAGAAAACCCCGACCGCCTGGCGCTCTCGGCACGCCTGGTCGGGGCATAAGTCGAGTTGACATAAGGATACCAGTTCGGGCTCCCGCAAAAGCTGCGGCGCGATTAAGAAACCCCTGCAAATCACGGTAAAGGCTCGCTAATTGGCATCGTCTTCCACACGAAAGCGCAAAGCCCCTGGCGCGTCCTCGCCGAGGCGCTTGCGCAGGCCCGCTTCGAGCTGCCCTCTCATCAGGTCGAGCTCCTCCGTCCAGACGCTGTCGACGCAGGCGATCGTCACCGTGCCGTCACGCTCGGAAACCGGGCGGGCGGCGCTCGCCAAGCGCTCGCCGACGACCTCCTCCCAGACGGCCTGCACGGCCGCCAGGCGCGTCTTCGGCGCACCCCGCCGGAGCGCGGAGCGGAGCGCCTCGCCGGCGGGTCGGGGGGCGCGGCGGCGGCTCACGCGGCCTCGGCGCGGGCGACCCCAAAGGGCATCCGCACGACGCGCTCGCGAGCGGCGGGCGGGACCGACTCCTCCGCAGCCGCCGTGATCAGCGCCTGGCCGCCGCGCTCGAGGCGCTCGACCAAGCGGTCGCGGCGCCCCGGGTCGAGCTCGCTCATCACGTCGTCGAGAAGGAGCAGCGGCGCGACCTTGCGGGCCGCCAGCAGCGCCTCGCGCTCGGCGAAGAGCAGAGCGAGGAGCGCGGTGCGCTGCTGGCCCTGGGAGCCGTAGCGGCGCAGGGACCGGCCCTCGAGCGAGATCTTCAGCTCGTCGAGGTGCGGTCCCCAGGAGGTGCGGCCGAGCTTCAGGTCGGCCGCACGGCGCTCGCCCAAGCCGGTGCGGATCTCCTCGGCCGAGCCAGCGGCACGAGGCGCGTACTCGATCGTGCCCCCTGCCGGCAGGCCGAGATCGTCGGCCGCGGCGGCGAACAGGGGCGCCAGCTCGGCAACGGCGTCGGCGCGCGCCTCGATCAACGCCGCCGAGGCCTCCGCCAGCGCGGCGTCCCAGACGTCGAGGTCGCCGGTCGAGGCGCCGGTTGCGGCGAGGCGCGCCACGAGGGCGTTGCGCTGCGCGAGGACTTGGCCGAAGCGACGTCGCAGGTCGGCCCGCGAGGGCCGGCGGGCGCCGACGTAGCGGTCGAGGTGGGCGCGCCGCTCGGCCGGCGGCCCCTTGACCAGGGCGAGCCGGTCGGGCGAGAAGACGGCAACGGCGGGTCGGCGTCGGGCCAACGTCGGCGGGTCGGCGGGATCGCCGTCGAGCAGGTGGCGGCGCCCCTCGGCGCGGCTGACCGTGGCAAGCAGGCGGTGCTCGATCCCGTCCTCGTCGCGGACCGTCGCCTCGGCGCGAGCGAGGCCGCCGCCGAAGGGGATCAGCTCGCGCCGATCGGTGGTGCGGAAGGAGCGGCCGGTGAGGGCGAAGTAGAGCGCCTCCAGCAGGTTCGTCTTGCCGGCGCCGTTGGGCCCGATCAGGCTGACGATCCCGTCGGCCAGCTCGACCCGGGCGTCGGCCAGGCTCCGCAGCGGCTTGGCTTCGACGGCGGTGACCAGCACCGACTCGGCCGCTCAGACGTTGAGGCGGATCGGCATCACGAGGTAGCGGAAGTCTTCGTTGTCGACCGGCTGCAGCAGTCCCGGCCGCAACGGCGAGATCAGCCGCAGCACCACCTCGTCGCCGGCGACGCTCTCGATCCCGTCGCGCAGGAACTCGGGGTTGAAGCCGATCTCCAGCTCCTCCCCCTCGAACGCCGCCGGCATCGTCTCCTCGGCGTCGCCGACATCCGGCGTCGAGGCCGAAACCTTCAGCTCTCCCTGCGAGAAGGAGAGGCGCAGGGGCGCGTTGCGCTGCGCCAGCTGGCTCACCCGCCGGACGACATCGAGGAATTCGGGTCGCGGCAGCCGCACGTCGTGCTCGTAGGACTCCGGCAGGAGCTGTCGAAAGTTGGGGAACTGGCCGTCGATCAGCCTCGTATTGAGGAGGATGCCCCCTGCCCTGAAGACGGCCTGGTTGGGCAGCAGGCTGACCGCGACCTCGTCGAGCTCCTCGCCGGTGACGAGCCGACCCAGCTCACGCAGCGCCCGGGCGGGGATGTTGGCCTCGAGCTCGCCGCCGATCGGGCTCTCCAGCTCGGTCCGCTTGACCGCGAGCCGGTAGGAGTCGGTGGCGACCATCGTCATCTCCTGCCCGGAAGCGGTGACGAGGACGCCGGTCAGGACCGGCCGCATGTCGTCGCGGGAGGCCGCCCGGGCGACCAGCTCGACCGTCTCCGCCAGAGCCGTCGCCGGGATCTTCAGCGGCTCGGCCCCCTCGTCGGGAAGGTTGGGGAAGTCCTCCGCCGGCAGGGTGCGGAGGTGGAAGCTGGAGCCGCCGCTGCGGATCTCGACGTCGCGCTCGCTCTCGCGCAGCTCGATCTCGACGCTCTCGTGACCGAGCGAGCGCGCGAGCTCAGCGAGCAGGCGACCCGGCAGCAATACGGATCCGGCAGCGCCGACCTCAGCCTCGAGCGCCGTGCGCAACCCCATCTCACCGTCGGTGGCCGCCAGCGTCACGCCCTGCTCGGAAACGCTGAGAAGGATGCCCGAGAGCGCCTGGGTCGCAGCGCGGGTGGAGACGGCGCGGGAGACGATCGAGAGCTTGGCGACGAGCTCGTCCCTTTTACTGGTCAGCTTCAAATTAGAGATGTCCTCTTGAGTTGGATTAGTGCTTGTGGAAACAGCCGAGAACAGGGGCAATCGGCATGTTCATGGGGTTTCGGGCCTGTGGAGTCGGCTGGGGAAAGGCTTGATTCTTACAGTGTCGTCGGCCGTCAAGCGGGGTCGCTCGGCCGGCTGTGGATAGAGCTGCGCAGCTCGGCCACCTGGCGGGCGAGGGCCGAGTCGGTGCTGAGGGTCGCCTCGCCCCGACGCAGAGCGTTGAGGACGGTCGAGTGGTCGCGGCCGCCGTAGAGACGGCCGATCTGGGGCAGCGAGAGGTCGGTCGCCTCGCGGGTGAGGAGGATCGCCACCTGGCGGGCGCGGAGGGGCGTGGCGGCGCGGCTCGTGCCGACGAGTTCGGCCCGGGAGATGCCGAAGGCCTCGGCGACCCGTTGCTGGATCTCCTCGACGGCGGTCGGCTCGGGTCGCTGGGATCGGCTCGGGATCAGCTCTGCGATCAGCTCCGCGCTGAGCGGCTTGGCGGTGAGCGACGCGTGCGCGATCACCTTGGTCAGCGCGCCGTGCAGGCGGCGGACGTTGGCGTCGATACGTTGCGCCAGCTCGGAGAGGGCGTCGCCCTCGTCGCCCTCGAGGCCCGCCTCGCGGGCGAGGCGGCGCAGCACGGTGAGCCGCGTCGCCAGGTCGGGCGCCTCGACGGGGATCGTCAGACCCCACTCGAAGCGATCGCGCAGCCGCGTCGCCAGGGTCGAGAGCTCGCTTGGCAGGCGGTCGGCGGAGAGGACGAGCTGGCTGCCGCCCTCGTACAGGGCGTTGAAGGTGTGGAAGAACTCCTCTTCGGTGTGCTGCTTGCCCTGCAGGAACTGGACGTCGTCGACGAGGAGCACGTCGAGGTCGCGGTAGCGATGCTTGAACTGCTCGGCACCGCTCGCGCGAAGGGCGCCGACGAACTCGTTGGTGAAGCCCTCGGCGGTCGTATAGCGGAGGCTGAGATCGGGGGCGTTGATACGCAGGTAGTTGGCGATCGCGCCGAGCAGGTGCGTCTTGCCGAGCCCGGGCGGGCCGTGCAGGAAGAGCGGGTTGTAGGCCTCGGAGGGCGTCTCCGCCACAGCCAATGCCGCGGCATGGGCGAGGCGGTTGCCCTCGCCGATGACGAAGCGCTCGAACGTGTAGTTGGGGTTCAGCTCCGAAGCCTGCACCCCGCCGAGCTGCCCCACTCCGCCCAGATCGGCCTCGGCGAAGGCGATCTCGGTCAACTCGGAGCCCGACCCGGCGAGGGCTTCGCCGATCAACGGCGCGTAGCGGCGCTCGACCCAGCTGCGGACCCCGTCGGGCGCTGTCAGGTAGAGAGTCCGATCGCGTACGCCGACCGGCCGCAGAGGCTCCAGCCAGATCTGGAAGGTCGACTCCGGAACGGTGCGGCGTAGCCGCTGCCGAACGTCTCCCCAAAGGGCGTCGAGGGGCTGTCCAGCTGCGTCGTCGGGCACCGGCGAGCGACCATAGCGGCGGTCGAGCATGCCCAATCGCCGCCTGCCGCAAATGCGGAAGAAAAGATTCTCGTCGGCATCTCCGCTCGCCCTCCTCGCGCAGAGATGCGTCCGTATACTGCGCGGCCAATGAAGCGGACCTACCAGCCGAAGAGGCGAAAGCGGGCCAAGACGCATGGCTTCCGGGCGAGGATGAGGACGCGCGGCGGCCGCGCGATCCTGAAGCGTCGCCGGGCCAAAGGCCGGAAACGCCTCACTCCCTGATGATCGACGCCACAGTCGGGTCTGAGTGATGGCGGCTAAGCGGCGCCGCCTCTCGCGGAGCGGCGAGTTCGACCGCGTCTACCGCGACGGCTCCTCCCACGCGACCCGTTACCTGGTCCTCTACAGCTTCCCCCGTAAGGAGGAGGAGACGAGCGACATCCGACTCGGCGTGTCCGTCAGCCGCAAGGTCGGCGGCGCGGTCGACCGCAACCGGGTCAAGCGCGTGCTGCGCGAGGCGTTCTGGGGTCTCGCCGACCGGCTGCCCGAGCGTCACGACTTCGTCTTGGTCGCCCGCCCCGAGATCGGCGCTCTGATCGAGCGCGAGGGGGCGGACGGGGTCAAGGAAACGCTCGAAGAGGCGCTCGAGCACATCGGCGCCGGGGGGCGTTCCACGTGAAACGGGTCCTCTTGGCCCCGATCGCCGCCTACCAGCGCTGGGTTTCCCCCTCGCTGCCGCGCCGCTGCCGCTACGAGCCGACCTGCTCCGCCTACGCGGCAAAGTCGATTCGTCGCTTCGGCCTCAGGGGCATGCTGCTCGCCTGCTGGCGCCTGCTGCGCTGCAATCCCTTCAGCCACGGCGGCTTCGACCCGGTCCCCGACCGCTTCACTCTGCGGGTCGGACCTGTCGATCCAGCCGAGTACCACCGACACGGGGAGATGCGAGCGTGATCCCGGTCGCCAACGTCTTGCAGCCGCTGATCGACGTCGGCAACTCGGTCCTGAAGTTCTTCCACGACGACGTCGGCCTCAGCTGGGGCATGGCGATCATCGCCCTGACGATCGTCACCCGGGCGCTGCTGATCCCGCTCACCTACAAATCGCTGAAAGGGATGCGCGCGCTGCAGGCGCTGCAGCCGCAGCTCAAAGAGATCCAGGCGAAATACAAAAACGATCGCCAGCGCATGCAGCAGGAGATGATGCGCTTCTACCAGGAGAACAAAGTCAATCCCTTTGCCTCCTGCATCCCGCTCCTCGCCCAGCTGCCGGTCTTCATCACGCTCTTCTTCGTGCTCAAAGAGGAGTTGCCCGACGACATCGGCTGCAAGGCCGGCGAGTGCGGCAGCGAAGCGTCCTTCCTGTTCATCTCGGACCTGACCGCGAAGGCCGCCGGCGGGGAACTGATCGCGCTGCTCGTCCTCTACGTCGGCACGCAGCTGATCTCGGGACTGGTGATGTCGATCACCGCTGACAAAAGCCAGCGGATGATCATGTTTGTGCTGCCTTTCGTCTTCATCCCCTTCGTGATCACCTTCCCGGCCGGCCTCGTCCTCTACTGGATCACGACCAACGTCTGGACGATCGGCCAGCAGTACACGATCCAGCGCCTGATCCCGGCTCCGCAGGTCGCCACACCCGAAGAGGTCGCCGCGGCCAAGCCGCCGCCCAAACCGCCCAAGAAGAAGAAGCGACGGCGTTAGGCGTGAGCGACGAGACGAAATGGCCTGAGGAGCCTGCGGAGCGGGTTCGGGAGCTCGTAGAGGGTGTGCTGGACGAGCTTGACCTTGAAGGGGAGGTTGAGGTTCGCGAGGACTCCGAACGGATCGAAGCGGTGGTTTCGGGCGAGGACGACTATGGCCTGCTGATCGGCAAGCGCGGGCAGACGATCGACGCCCTGCAACTGCTCTGCTTCCAGGCGGCCTTCCGCGGTCTTCGCGACCGCAAGCGCGTCGTGCTCGACGCCTCCGGCTACCGCGAGCGGCGTCGCGAGGTGCTGACGTCGCGCGCCGACCGGGCGGCGGAGCAGGCGCAGGAGGGCAACGTCTCGGTCGAGATGGACCCGATGAGCGCGCAGGAACGGCGCGTCGTCCACGAACACCTCAAAGAGCGGTCGGGGATCGAGACCTTCAGCGAAGGCGACGAGCCACGGCGGTGCGTCGTCGTCGCCCCGCTCGTCTCCGAGTGAGCGCAGCTCTCAGCCCGGAGCAGCGGCAGGCGCTGGAGAAGGTGCTCGACCTGCTTGCGCGGGAGCGGGCGTCAGTCAGCTCCGTCACCGAGCCGGATCGGGCCTGGCGGGTCCACGTCGAGGACAGCCTCACCGGGCTTGAGATTCCGGAGCTGGCAGAAGCTCGGCGGATCGCGGATATTGGCTCTGGAGCTGGGTTTCCGGGGCTTGTCTTGGCCGTCGCTCTACCTCACTCACAGGTTGACCTGATCGAGTCGGTGGGGAAAAAGTGCGAGTTCATGCGCCGCGCGATCGACGCCGCGGGGATCGCCAACGCAACGGTTCTCAACGCCCGCTCGGAGGAGATCGCGAGGGGCGAGAAGCGCGAGGACTACGACGCGGTGACCGCCCGCGCCGTCGGCCGCCTCTCAACCCTCGCCGAGCTGGCCTCACCGCTGCTGCGCGACGAAGGCGTCCTCGTGGCCTGGAAGGGAAAACGAGACCCCGACGAGGAGCAGCAGCTCGAACACGCCGCCGACCAGCTCGCGATGCACCCGGACCGGATCCTCGACGTAGGCGACCGAGCAGGCAGCAAGCACCGCCATCTCCACGTCCTCCGCAAGCTGGGCCCCACTCCAGCTGAGCTTCCCCGCCGTCCCGGCATTGCCAAGAAGCGTCCCCGTGGCTGAGGGCAAATAGTCTGCGCGCATGGGCCTGGTCTACGCAGTCGCGAACCAGAAGGGCGGCGTCGGCAAGACGACGACCGCGGTCAACCTGACCGCCTGCGTCGCCGCCGCCGGCTCGCAGACCCTGCTCGTCGACCTCGACCCCCAGTGCAACGCCACCGTCGCCCTCGGCGGCGACCGCGACGCCCACCCCTCCTCCTACGACTGCCTGATCGGCGAGGTCTCGGTCGCCGAGGCGGCCCGCCCCGCCGGGCCGGACAACCTCTGGCTGGTCGCCGCCAACCGAGACCTCGCCGGCGCCGCCGTCGAGCTGCCACGGCTCGACGGCTCGGAGACGCGCCTGCGCGACCGCCTCGGCCCGGTCCGCGAGCGCTTCGCCTTCACGATGCTCGACTGCCCGCCCTCGCTCGGCCCGGTCAGCGTCAACGCGCTGGTCGCCGCCGACCGCGTGGTCGTGCCGGTGCAGGCCGAGTACCTGGCGCTCGAGGGGCTGGTCCAGTTCCTCGACACGCTGGCGATGATCCGCCGCGAGCTCAACCCGGCATTGAACGTGTCGGGCCTGTTGATCACCATGCACGACGAGCGCACCCGGCTCGCCCAGGACGTCGAGCGGGAGCTGCGCGAGCATTTCCCCGAGATGGTCTTCGAGACGGTCATACCGCGCAGCGTCAGGGTCGCCGAGGCGCCCAGCTACGGCCTGCCCGTGACCGAGCACGCGCCCGCTTCGCGCGGGGCGACCGCCTACCTGGCCTTGGCCGAGGAGCTGACGAGCCGTGGCTAGCGCCGCGAAGAAAGGCGCCAAGCGAGGGATGGGCCGCGGTCTCTCCGCGATCCTTCCCGAGAGCGACCCGGCCGAGGACACGGGCGAGCTGCTCGAGCTGCCGGTCGAGCTGATCAAGCCGAACCCCGACCAGCCCCGCACCCAGTTCGACCCCGAGGCGCTTGCGGGCCTCGCCTCCTCGATCGAGACCAGCGGCGTGGTCCAGCCGTTGCTGGTTCGGCCCCTGCACGACGGCGGCTACGAGCTGATCGCCGGCGAGCGGCGCTGGCGCGCCGCGCAGCAGGCCGGCCTGAAGAAGGTCCCGGCCGTCGTCCGCGACCCCGAGCAGGCCGAGCGCCTGCAGGTCGCGCTGATCGAGAACATGGTCCGCGAGGATCTCAACCCGGTCGACGAGGCCCGCGCCTGCGCCGCCCTGGTCGAGGACCTCGGCCTCTCCAAAGAGGAGCTGGCGCGCCGCGTCGGCCGCAGCCGCCCCGCGGTTTCCAACCTGATCCGCCTGCTCGACCTCCCCGACGAGGCGCTCGCCCTGCTTGAAGCGGGCGAGCTCAGCGAGGGGCACGGCCGCGCCCTCCTCGGCGTCTCCGACAACGACGCGCGCCGGCGCCTGGCGCGCGACGCCGCGAAGGGCGGCTGGTCGGTCCGCGAAACCGAGAACAGGGTTAAGCTGGCCAGCCAGCCAAAGACGCGAAAGGGCTCTGGAGAGCGCCTCAGCGCTGAGGAGGCGGCGTCGATGCGCGACGCCGCGGACAAGCTGGAGACCGCGCTGGGGCATGAGGTGAAGGTGCGCCGACGCGGGGGGGAGGTCGCGGTCGAGATCCGCCTCGCCGACCTCGACGAGGCCCTCGCCTTGGCCGCTATCATCGCCCGCAGCTCGGGCGATTAGCTCAGTTGGTTAGAGCGCGTCTCTGATAAGGACGAGGTCCCTGGTTCGAATCCAGGATCGCCCACTGCCGCGACCCCGCGGCGATTCACTCCGGCGGAGCGGCCCAAAGCCGTACCTATAATGGGCGTCCACCTCGGCTCGGAGCGAATTTTGCAGCAGATGCAGATCTACGGGGTCAGCTTCGACATGGTCGGCAAGCAGCCGATCGTGTTGCTGAAGACCGTCGACGGCAATCGGTTTCTGCCGATCTGGATCGGCCATCCCGAGGCGGCGGCGATCCTGATGAAGCTGCAGGGCGCCTCGACGCCGCGGCCGATGACGCACGACCTGCTCTCCGACCTGCTCGAACAGCTCGACGCCAAGTGCGAGCGCGTCTCCGTGACCGAGCTGCGCGACAACACCTTCTACGCCTCGATCACGGTTTCGATCGACGGCTCGGAGCTGGAGATCGACTCGCGCCCCTCCGACGCGCTTGCCCTCGCGGTGCGCGTCTCGGCGCCGATCTTCGCGGCCGAGGAGGTGATCGAGGAGTCGGCGATCGAGTTCGAGCACGAGGTCGAGGACACCGAGGAGGTCGTCGACAAGTTCAAAGAGTTCCTCGACGAGGTCACCCCCGACGACTTCGCCGAAGGCAACTCCTAAGCCGCAGCGGGCTCCAGCGCCAGCTCCAGGATCCGCTCGACCAGCTGCTCGAAGCCCATCCCCGCCGCCTCGGCGGCCTGGGGGAGGAGGCTGGTGTCGGTGAGGCCGGGGATCGCGTTGACCTCGAGCACCTGCGGGCCGTCGGCGGCGAGGATCAGGTCGACGCGGGAGAAGCCCGCACAGCCGAGCGCCAGGTAGGCCGCCAGCGCCGCCTCGGTCACGGCGCCGAGCTCGCCCTCGCCCAGCTCGGCGGGGCAGACGAACTCGGTGCGGCCGATCTCGTAGCGCGCCTCGAAGTCGTAGCGATCGCCGTCGCCGGGGATCGCTTCGACCACCGGCAGGGCCTCGCCGCCGAGCACGCTCACCGCCAGCTCGCGCCCCTCGACGAAGCGCTCGAGCAGCACCCGGTCGTCGTAGCTGAAGGCGGAGACCAGTGCCTCGGGGACCTCGAACCAGCTCGCCGCGAACTTCACCCCGAGCGCCGACCCGCCGCGGCTCGGCTTGACCACCA
>DATDBO010000016.1:0-24910 GCA_036524775.1 Solirubrobacterales bacterium | reverse complement strand
GGCGAGATGCGCGATCCCGACGGCCGCCTGCTGCGCACCTGGAAGGACGGCGAGGCGCGGCTCAACGCCTACCTCGAGGACCACGCCTACCTGCTCGAAGCGCTGCTGACGCTCTACGAAGCGACCTTCGAGCGGCGTTGGTTCGACGAGGCACGGACGCTCGCCGAGACCACGATCGCCCGCTTCGGCGATCCCGAGCGGGGCGGCTTCTTCTCGACCTCCGACGACCACGAAGCGCTGATCGCCCGCCGCAAGGAGATCGGCGACCACCCGATCCCCTCGGGCAACTCGGCCGCGGCGCTGGGCCTGCTGCGGCTCGAGGCGCTGACGGGCGAGCGCGCCTACGGCGAGTGGGCCGAAGGCGTGCTGCGCCTCTTCGCCGGTTCCGCGGCGCGGGCCCCCGAGGCGTTCGCCCACCTGCTGCGCGCGCTCGACTTCCAGCTCGCCGCCGGCAGGGAGGTGGCCCTGATCGGCGACGACCTGGACGAGCTGACCACGGTCGTCCGCGCGGGCTTCCGCCCGCACCTCGTCCTCGCCGGCGGCCCCGCGGGCAGCGACGTCCCTCCCCTGCTCGCCGACCGGCCGACGGTCGACGGCAGGCCGACCGCCTACGTCTGCGAGGGCTTCGCCTGCCAGGCGCCTGTAACCGGCGCGCAACAACTCGCCGCACTGCTTTGAAAGGATGCGGCGCGTGAGCGGCTCCCTGTTCACCCTCGCCGCCGGGCGCCGCGCCAAGTGGGTCGTCTTCGCCGTCTGGCTCCTGGCGATCTTCATCGCCTCCGGGCCGGCCGCCCTGCCCGAAAAGTTCGAAGACGCCGAAAGCAACGAGGCGACCTCCTACCTGCCCGGCTCGGCCGAATCGACCGACGCCCTCGCCGCTGTCGAAGAGCTGCAGGACGGCGAACTGGCGCCGGCGGTGATCGTCTACCGGCGCGAGTCAGGCCTCACCACGGCAGACCGCGACAAGATCGTCGCCGACGTCGAAGCGATGACGAAGGAGCGCTTCCCCGGCGTCGTCGCCGACGGAGAAACGGCAGCGGCAGGAGGCAAGGGGGGCAAGGCCGGCGGGGATGACGACTCCGGCGTCCTCTCGACGTCACCGCTCATCCCGTCCTCACCGTGTGGCGGCCCGACGACGACTATCCCCGGCCAGCCCGCCGATTACGCCCCCTTCGTCGGCCCGGTCTGCTCCAAGGACGGCAAGGCGGCGATCGTCACCGCCTACATCGCCGGCAACGGCGAGGGCGACCGCATCCTCGACCCGGTCAAGGCCTGGCGCGAGGAGATCTCCGACCCGGGCGGCGGCCTCGAGGTGAAGATCACCGGCGGCGCCGGCTTCTCCGCCGACGCGATCGAAGTCTTCGAAAGCATCGACGCGACGCTGCTGCTCGCGGCGCTCAGCCTGGTCATCTTCCTGCTGATCGTCATCTACCGCTCGCCCTTCTTCTTCCTCATCCCGCTGGCGGCGGTGGTATTCGCGGAGACGCTCTCGCGCTCGATCGGGTACGGCGTCTCCGAGCTGGGCGTGACGATCAACGGCCAGTCGAGCTCGATCATGTCGGTCCTCGTGCTCGGCGCGGGCACCGACTACGCCCTGCTGCTCGTCGCCCGCTACCGCGAGGAGCTGCACCGCACGGTCGACAAGCACGAGGCGATGCGCACGGCGCTTGTCTCGGCGGGCCCGGCGATCTTCGCCTCGGCGGCGACGGTGATCGCGGCGCTGCTCTGCCTGACGCTCGCCGAGGTCGAGGGCACCGCCGGCCTCGGGCCGATCGCCGCGATCGGGATCGCCTGCGCGGCGCTCTCGATGCTGACCCTGCTGCCGGCGATCTTGACGATCTTCGGCCGCCGCGCCTTCTGGCCCTTCGTCCCGCACACGCCGGAAACCGCGCCGAGCGTGGAGAACGTCTCCGAACGGGCGCGGCACAGCATCGTCGAGGGTGGCGGGATGGGCGCCCTTGCCCGCGTGATCCTCGCATCGCTGCTGGTGCTCGTCCTGCTGCCGCTGGTCCTGCTCAACTGGATCCTGCGTCGCCTCAGCGGTCGCCGAATCCCTTCGCTGATCGTCGGGCCGCTCGACCGCGCGATCTTCACCCCTTACGAGGTCCGCCGCCGCCGGCTCGAGCACGCATCCGACGCCACCCACGGCTTCTGGAAACGGGTCGGCGATTGGATCGCCCGCGGTCCGGGGCGGGTGGCGCTCGGCGCGATCGCCGTGCTGCTCGTCTGCTGCGCCGGCTTCGCCTTCTTCTCCACCGAACTGACCGCGGAAGACAGCTACCGGACCGAAGTCGAGTCGGTCGAAGGCCAGCACCTGCTCGACAGGAGCTTCCCCTCGGGGACGACCGCGCTTACCGACGTCGTCGTCGAAAAGCGGAGCGAAGTGCCCGCCGTGCGCCGCGCGGTCGCCGAGGTCGAGGGCGTCGAGGCGGTGTCCGGCCCGGTCGCCGAGGGCCCGCCGGGCACGTTGATCCAGGCGACGCTCGAACCGAACCCCTACTCGACCGAGGGCTTCGAGCTGATCGAGCCGATCCGCGAGGCGGCGCACGCGGTCGCCCCGACCACGCTCGTCGGCGGCCCGAGCGCGATCGAAGCCGACGTCCGCGACGCCGCCGGCCGCGACTCGCTGGTGATCCCGCCGATCGTCCTCGTCGTCGTCCTGCTGATCCTGATCGGGCTGCTGCGCGCGGTGGTGGCGCCGCTGATCCTGGTCGGCACGGTGATCCTCAGCTTCCTCGCCGCGCTCGGCGTCGGCTACTTCGTCTTCGACGTGATCTTCGGCTTCCCCGGCTCGGACCCCTCGCTGCCACTCTTCGCCTTCGTCTTCCTCGTCGCCCTCGGGGTCGACTACAACATCTTCCTGATCGCCCGCGCCCGCGAGGAGACGATCGAGCACGGCTCCAAGGAAGGCATCCTGCGCGCCCTCGCGGTCACCGGCGCGGTGATCACGAGCGCCGGGATCGTCCTCGCCGGCACCTTCTCCGTGCTGGGCTCGCTGCCGCTCACCTTCCTCACCGAGATCGGCTTCGTCGTCGCCTTCGGCGTCCTGCTCGACACCTTCCTGGTGCGCAGCATCCTCGTCCCCGCCCTCGCCCTGTCCGTGGGCGACAGGTTCTGGGCGCCGTCGGAGCTCTCGCGCCGCGCCGGCGGCAGCTAGAGGACCGGCAGGAAGTTCTCGATCTCGTACGGGGTGACCTGCACCCTGTAGTCATCCCATTCCTGCCGCTTGATCTCGACGAAGCGGCGGAAGGTGTGCTCGCCGAGGGTGCGCAGCACCAGCTCCGAGTCGGCGGCGATGTCGATCGCCTCGCCCAGCGTCTCCGGCAGCTGCTCGATCCCCCGCTGGGCACGCTCCTCGGGCGAGAGGTGGTAGAGGTTCTGCTCCATCGGCTCGGGCAGCTCGTAGCCCTTCTCGATCCCCTCCAGACCCGCCTGCAGCATGCCGGCGAAGCAGAGGTAGGGGTTGCAGGCGGGGTCCGGGCAGCGCAGCTCGGCCCGCGTCGCCCCCTCCTTGCCGGGGTGGTAGAGCGGCACGCGTATCAGCGCCGAGCGGTTGCGCCGCGACCAGGCGAGGTAGACCGGCGCCTCGTAGCCGGGAACGAGGCGCTTGTAGGAGTTGACCCACTGGGCGAAGAGCGGTGAGATCTCGCGCGCGTGGCGCAACTGGCCGGCGATGAAGGCCTTCGCCGTGGCCGAGAGGAAGTACTGGTCGTCGGCGTCGAAGAAGGCGTTCTTGCCGTCTTTGGTGAGCGACTGGTGGACGTGCATGCCGGAGCCGTTCTCGCCGAACAGCGGCTTCGGCATGAAGGTCGCGTGCCAGCCGTATTTCATCGCGTACTCCTTGACGACGATGCGGTAGGTCATGCAGTCGTCCGACATCCGCAGCGCGTCCTTGTAGCGCATGTCGACCTCGTGCTGGGAGGGGCCGACCTCGTGGTGGGCGTACTCGACGTGGATGCCCATCTTCTCCAGCGCCAGGATCGTCTCGCGGCGCACGTCGGTGCCGGCGTCGAGCGTGGTCAGGTCGAAGTAGCCGCCCTCGTCGAGCACCTCGGGCACGCCGGTCTCAGGCTTGGCCGAGCGAAAGTAGAAGTACTCCAGCTCGGGGCCGATGTTGTAGGCGTCGAAGCCGAGATCCTCGGCGCGTTTGAGCGCCCGGCGCATGATCCAGCGCGGGTCTCCCTCGTAGGGGTCGCCGCCCGGCACGCGGACGTCGCAGAACATGCGCGCAACCGCGTTCTCATCCTCGGGCCGCCAGGGCAGCAGGGCGAAGGTCGAGGGATCGGGCATGGCGATCATGTCCGACTCCTCGATCGGGTTGAAGCCGGTGATCGAGGAGCCGTCGAAGCCCATGCCGCCCTCGAACGCGTCCTCCAGCTCGGCGGCGTTGATCGAGAAGCTCTTCAGGTGGCCGAGGACGTCGGTGAACCAGAGGCGGATGAAGCGGACGTTGCGCTCCTTGACTATCTCGGCTACGTCGCCGGCGCTCTTGGGCTGGTCTGCCATTCCCCGTCTCCTTCTCGGCTGTTTCCGCGCGGTCGGGGCAAAGATAGGCGAACTGGCGTCCGCGGGGCCGGTTCCGGCCTCGCGAGTGAGCCGGCGAGGTGCGAAACGCCGTATTACGGGTATGTGACGATCGCCGCACAAGGGTTGCGGGAGCGTCCGAGCCTCGGTATAACTTACCTCACGTAAGTTAATGGCTCAAAGTAAAGTAAAGGCCACGTAAAGGCTCTGTAAAGCGGATTCATGCGATATCCGAGCCGAAGGCGGGATGCAAGTGACGGTAAAAACGGCAGTAAGCAGATTCCAGATCCACGACGAGCTGACGGCGCCTGACGAGAGCGCTACCCTGATCAAGAGCATCCAGGCGGCCGGCGGCGCGGTGACCAAGTTCGTCGGCGTGCTCGCCGGCGCGCCGGCCGTGCTGAGGGCCTACACGCGGATGCGCTCGGAGCTGCGCGGCGGCGTCCTGCCGCAGGCCACGCGCGAGCGGATCGCGCTGGCAGTCGCCGAGCACCGCAACGACCCCTACAGCATCGCCCAGCACGCGAAGTCGGCGCGGCGCGCGGGCCTCGGCCTCGACGAGGTTTCGCGGGCGCGCAGCTTCGGCTCCGGCGACGTCAAGGAGGCGGCACTGCTCGAGTACCTGAAGGCGGTCCTCGAGGCCGACGGCACTCCCCCGCACCACCTGCAGGAGGAGGCGCTGGAGATCGGCTGGAGCGACGAGGAGCTGCTCGAGGCGGTCGCGCACCTGGCGCTCAACGAGTTCCAGAGCCTGATCGCCGCCGCGGCGGCTCTACCCAAAGATCAGGCGACGCCCGAAGTGCTGCCATCAGCTGCGTAGGGACGGGGGTCCCCTGACGGGAACCCGCGACGATCGTGTCCCGAGGGTGCACTTCCGTACGGCTCACAAGTTCCCGACAGGGGACCCCCGTCCCCCACGCCTATTCCTCTACGACCGTCGCCGTGTAGAGCAGCCGCGCAGTTGAGTAGCGGCAGCCGTAGGTGGCGCGGCGGCCTACTTTTTCCTGGGGCTCGCCTTGGCGGACGTCGGTGGTGTTGGTGCATTTGCCCGGCTCGCGGCTGGCGCGCCAGGCGTTTTTCGCCGAGAGGCCCTGGGCGAAGGCGGGCGCCCAGGTGGAGATGGTGAGGCCGACTATGTCGTCCTTTTCCACTTTCAGGTTGGCGCCGAACTTGACCGTCTGCCCGAGGTAGGGCGTGAGCACGTGGACCGAGCCTTGGCGGCGCAGGTTGTAGCGGGGCGGCTCGCTGCCGGGAATGCGGCGCAGGATTGCAAGGCGCGCCTGCGGCGGCGTGCCGAAGAAGCCGTTGAAGAAGGAGCGCTGCTTGCCGGTCGGCTCGGCGAGGGTCAGGCTCCACGACTTCACCTTGCCGTCTTTGCGCACGAGGAAGGGCAGGCTGCCCTGGTCCGTGCTGACCTGGAAGCCGGTGACGCTGCCGACCGCCTGGCAGGGCAGCTCGGGGCAGGAGGGGTCGGGCATCGTCGCCGTGCCGCCGAGGACGACGGTCGTGCGCGAGCTCGTCGCGGCCCCCGCTACCGTCGCGACCAAGGCGGCGAAGCAGGCGACCGACGCGACGACGAGGGCGAAGCGCCCGCGTCCGGCGGTCCGATCTGCGACAGCAGCTATCTGGGAAGACCTCGACATACCCGCTCCTCTCTTGGAAATTCCCGCTACGGGCGGGGAAGACTAGCCGCAGGAGCGGCCGTCAGCGCAAATCGCGTGCGTAGCCAAGCGCGACCGCGAAGCCGACCTTGTCGGCGCCGACCCGCTCGAAGAGCAGGGCGCGGGCGGCGGCGTAGGTCAGGTCCCATGCGTTGCCGCGGGTGTAGGGGCCGCGGTCGATCACGCGGGTGACGATCGTGCGGCCCCGATAGAGGAACTTGACCGCGGTGCCGCAGGGAAGGCTGCGGTGGGCCACGCCCACCGTGCCCGGCAGCAGGGTCTGGCCGCAGGCGGTGTGGTTGCCGTAGAGCCCGGGGCCGTACCAGGTGGCGCCGGCCCAGCGCATCGGCGAGAAGGCGATGTCCTGGCTTGCCTGCGCTTCGCTGGAAGCGACCGGCGAGACGCCGCCGGTACCCGCCTGCGCGGGAGCGGCGCCGCAGGCGAGCAGCGCGGCGACCAACAGCAGGGCCGTGCGGGCGTGGGTTTTCCGCCAGGGGCGGTTCGGGTCTTTCTTCATCGCTCTTTCCAAGCGCTTGCGGGGTTAGCTGACGGGCTCGCGCTGAAAGAGCTGCGCTACGCGGCAGATGCCGGCGATTCGCCCCAACTCGTGGGTCCCCCGCTCCCCGCGATATGTGGCGGAGATTCAGCGGAAGTTGGCGGCACGTTAGCAGACGCTAAGACAGGAAAACGTGCAAGGGTCACGCGGGTCCCCGGCGGGCCGCGCTCCTGCCTGCTGGACTGAAAAGGCCCCCCTCTCACGAGGGGGGCCTCTCCGTAGCGGGCCTGTAAGCCGGATCCTGTCGTGAGCGACCATCTATCTCTCGGGACCGTGATCCCAAGGGGCCGCCGCAGCGGCCCTGCGGCCTACCTGGACCTCGCCGGGCAGGGTCGACGATCCTGTTTGGCCTTGCACCGGGCGGGGTTTGCCTGGCCGCCGCGTCACCGCGGCGCCGGTGCGCTCTTACCGCACCATTTCACCTTTGCCTGTACGCGGCTCACGTGTGGCCGCGCCATCGGCCGTGTGTTTCTGTGGCACTTTCCCGCGGGTTTCCCCGGGTGGGCGTTACCCACCGCCCTCGCCCTGTGGTGTCCGGACTTTCCTCGAGGGGTTTTCTCTCCCCCCGCGGTCGCTCGGCCCGCATCTGAAGGGTACCGCCACGCCGGCCGGCTCGCGACAATTGGATCGAATATCTTGCTCATCGATGCCAGTCGCGGTCGTCACCGGCGCAGGCGGTGGGCTCGGTCGGGCGATCGCCCTCGATCTCGCCCACCGCGGCTACCTGGTCGAGGCGACCGACCTCGACCTCGACGCCGCCGCCGCGACCGCCGCCGAGATCGGCGCGGGCGCGACCTCTTCCGAGCTCGACGTGACCGACCAGGAGGCCTGCCGCGCAACCGCTGCCGCGGCGGCAAAACGGGGCGGCTCGCTCGACCTCTGGGTCAACAACGCCGGCGTCCTCGTCACGGGCCGGTCCTGGGAGCAGGACGAGGCGACGCGTCGGACGATGCTCGACGTCAACGCGCTCGGCACGATGAACGGCACGATCGCCGCGCTGGAGACGATGCTGCCGGTCGACCACGGTCACGTGGTCAACGTGATCTCGCTGGCGGGCCTGGTAGCGGCGCCGGGCGAGGTCAACTACTCCGCGAGCAAGCACGCAGCGATGGCCTTCACGCTCGGCACCCTCTTCGACCTGCGCCGCGCCGGCGTCTCCGGCGTACAGGTCTCGGCCGTCTGCCCGGACGGGATATGGACGCCGATGCTGGCGGACAAACTCGACGACCCGGCCGCGGCGGGCTCCTTCTCGGGCGAGCTGCTGACGCCGGAGCGGGTCGCGACCGAGGTCGGCAAGCTGACCGAACGCCCGCGCCCGCTGCTCGTCCTGCCGCGCTGGCGGGGCCCGGTCCTGCGCCTCTTCGACCTCTTCCCCCGCTTCGCCCTGCGCCTGCTGCCGCTGGTCATGCGCGACGCGCAACGGCGCCAGCGCCGTTATAAGCGCCTCATCGAAGCCGGCAAGTGGCCCTAACCGGGCCGGCGCTCAGCCGACTTTGCGGACGACGCCTATGACGCGACCGAGGACGGTCACGTCGGCCGAGCGGATCGGGTCCATCGAGTTGTTCTCCGGCTGCAGGCGAACGTGGTCGGCCTCGCGGAAGAAGCGCTTGACGGTCGCCTCGTCGCCGATCAGGGCGACGACGATCTCGCCGTCGCTCGCGTCGTCGGCCGGGCGGACGATCACGTAGTCGCCCTCGAAGATGCCGGCGTCGACCATGCTCTCGCCGCGCACGCGCAGCACGTAGTCGCCTTCCTCGCCGCCGATGACGTCGGGGATCTCGATGTATTCCTCGATGTTCTCTTCGGCGAGGATCGGCGCGCCCGCCGCAACCTGGCCGATCAGCGGCAAGCCCGACCCCTCTGGCCGGATCGTCCTCTTCGCCTTGTCGAAGAGCAGCTCGATCGCGCGCGGCTTCGAGGGATCGCGGCGCAGCAGGCCAATCTTCTCCAGGTTGGCCAGGTGCGCGTGGACGGTCGAGGAGGAATGCAGGCCGACCGCCTTGCCGATCTCGCGCACGGTCGGCGGGTAGCCGGTCTTGGCCGCGTAGCGGCGGATGAAGTCGAAGATCTCCTTCTGCCTCTTGGTCAGGTCCAGCTCCACTCGGCGGGCCTCCTCGCTCGCACGCTGCGTCGACGTTCGAACACCTGTTCGCAGAGTAGCGGCCGATCCGGACGCGCGCAAGACGAGCACTCCTTCGCACCGTGCCTCTCAGCCACGCGCGAGACCGGTGCGCCGGGCGGCCACACCCGCCATCGCCCCACTGCGGCCGAACATCTAGAATCGACCGCCCGCGAGCGGCTGTGGCGGAACTGGTAGACGCGCAAGGTTGAGGGCCTTGTGAGCCGAAAGGCTCGTGATGGTTCGACTCCATTCAGCCGCACTTGCAAGGAGAGGGCCCTGGGCCGGCGGCAGCCCACGGGCCCGCGCGTGGCCGACCCCGCCCCCGGCGGGTATCGGCGCACACGCATCGCCGCCCCGGCATCGCTCAGCCGTGCTTGACGATGGACTCCGGGCGCAGGACTGCCGGCACGCTGGTGACCTTCATACCTCTCACCTCCCCTCGCCGTTTGCCTAGCGCGAGACGCGAGAAAGGACGAGAAAAGTTTCAATAATGCGGAGAGTCTCGGGTGGGGTTGCGAAAATGCTCCAAATTTCCGCTATACCTCCCCCTACACACGCCGGTTAACCAGGACTGAGTGCTGGGCAAAAGGAGGAGACGTGGCGAAGACCAAGGGAAAGGCAAGCAAAGCCGTCTGGGGGCGGGGCAAGAGGTCGAAGGAGAAAGTGATCGCGCACTCGACGATCCACCCCGACCGCCTCGACGCCTTCTCGATCCTCTACGAACGGATCGCCAGCCCGAAAGAAGTCTCCCAAGTCCTCGGGATTCCGCTCGGCACGGCCAGCTTCCACATCAACGAGCTGAAGGACGACGGCGTCATCGAACTGGTCAAGACCGAGCAGCGCCGGGGCGCGGTCGAGCACTACTACCGCGCCACCGAAGCGCCAGAGGTCGACTTCGACGAGTGGAAGGCGCTGCCGAAGAGGATGCGCCGCGAGATCGTCGGCCTCGCCTTGCAGGCGGTCGTCGCCAACAGCCTCGCCTCCTTCCGGCACGAGAGGATGGAGGACGACGACGACGTCTGCGTCGCCTGGATGCCGCTGAAGCTGAGCGCGGCCGGCCAGGACGAAGTCACCGCCTTGCAGGTGGAGATCCTCGACCGGCTCAAGCAGATCGAGGAGCGCGACAAGGAGCGCGACCAGGACGACTCGACCCCGGTAAGGATCGCGGCGACGCTGTGGTTCGAGCGCGCGCTGCCAAGGGGCGAGGAGCGTGCGCAGGAGCGCCCCGCCGGGAAGGCCAAGCGAAGCAAGAAGTAGTCGGCGACGGGATGAGGGCGCTCGTCCAGCGGGTCAGCCAGGCTGCCGTCGACGTAGAGGGCGAGCGGGTGGCGCAGATCGGGCCCGGCATGCTCGTCCTGCTCGGAGTTAGCCGCGAGGACGACGCCCGCAAGGGCAACCCGCCCAGCTACGGCGCGGCGGCGCCAGGTGAGCTGGCCGAGCCGCTGTACGACCGCTTCTGCGAGCGGCTCGGCGCGAAGAAGGGCGTCTTCGGGGCCTGCATGGGCGTCGCCCTGGTCAACGACGGCCCGGTGACGCTGATGCTCGAGGCCTAGCCGAGCTCCGGGGTCGCCTCGACCCGCCCCGCGGCGACCGCCTCCCGCAGCGCCTCGTAGTCGCGTTCGCTCTGGTCGGCGTAGACCTCGGCGAACTCGGCCATCGCCCGATCGAAGGTGTCGCCTTTGCCGAGGTAGGCCCCGATCTCGATCCGATCGCCGCCGCGTGCATGGGCGTGGGCCAAAGTGGTGCCGCAAATCTCCGCGTAGGCGGCGAGACCGCGCGGGTCCATCGACTCGACCTTGACCGAGCCCTTCCAGTCCCAGAGCTGGCGCACATAGAAGTCGCGGCTCTGCCCGTCGATCCCCTCGGCCCGGACCCAGCCGAGCAGGATGTCGCTCGCCGCCTGCATCAGGCGCTGACCGTGGACGACGCGCTCGCCCTGGTTGTCGAACTCGCTCGGCCCCGCGTACGGCTCCAACACCGAGCGCTGCGCCTCCTTGATCTGCAGGAAGAGCGGGTCGGCCTCGTCCCTGCCCAGCATCAGGGCGATCCAGGCGCGGGTCCCGACGCTCCCCACGCCGACGACTTTGAAGGCCGCATCGATCAGGCGGTAGCCGTCGAGCACGGTGCGGCGCTCGACCGCGAGCGAGTCGCGGTAGTCGGAGAGGGCCCGCAGCAGGATGGCTTCGACGTCTACCCCGCCCGCCTCGTCGGCGAGCTCGCCGATCGGCACGATCAGGGGTGGGTCGCCGACGATCCGCAGCTTTCCGTCGACCTCCTCCGTCAGCTTGGCGAATGCGCGGCTGCTGTCCTTGGCGCGTGCTTTGGCCACGCCGCGCTCGAACGCCTGCTGCTCCTTGCCGGTCGCAACCTTTGCCCAGCCCGCGCGGATCACGTCCGCATCCAGCTGCTGGTACCACGCTTCGAGGTTGCCCATCGCGGCGAGCCGCCGCATCGTCTCGCGGTACTCCCGCGCGGCCGCCAGCACGATCGCGCGTCGTTGCCCGCCATCGCAGCCGCGATCGCGGCCGGCCAGGGAGAAGCTGGCGACGAGCCGCTTCAGGTCCCACTCCCAGGGCCCCGGCAGCGTCTCGTCGAAGTCGTTGAGGTCGAAGACGAGACGCCGCTCGGGCGAGGCGAAGGCGCCGAAGTTGGAGAGGTGCGCGTCGCCGCAGAGCTGCGCCTCGAAGCCCGAGCGCGGCGTCGGCGCCAGGTCGGCGGCCATCACCGCGGCGGCGCCGCGGTAAAAGGCGAAGGGCGAGGCGAGCATGCGGCCGTAGCGCAACGGGACCAGCTGCCCGACACGAGACGTCGCCTGTCGCTCGAGCAGCTCCACCGGATCGGCGCGATCGCCCGCCGGCCGCCACTCCTCGTGGCTGGAACGCGGCACCTCCGCGCGCGCGGCCTTGCCCGCAGC
Organism: Solirubrobacterales bacterium; assembly: GCA_036524775.1. Taxonomy (GTDB): domain Bacteria; phylum Actinomycetota; class Thermoleophilia; order Solirubrobacterales; family 70-9; genus VRUE01. The sequence goes on along the minus strand of DATDBO010000016.1, from coordinate 13,133 downwards.
CGCGCGCTCGGCCGGCGACCCCGGGTGGCTTTGAATCGAAGCGCCGATCGCAGCAGGATAGGGCGGCGCCCGCGGCGGGCTCTACTTGCGGCCCAGCGCCTCGTCGATGAAGGGGCCGAGCAGCTCACCCGCCTGGGCGGCGGTGGCCTCGGGGGAGTCGCCGGGGGAGGTGACGTGGCTGATCGCGAGGCGAACCAGCGCCTCGGCGAGCAGGCGGGCTTTGGGGGGCGGCGCCTGCGGCCAGCCCTGCTCGATCGTCGCCGTCAGGCGGGCGGTCGCCCACTGCACCACCGGCGCTCCCTGCGTGGTCACGAAGGGCAGCAGGCCGGCGGAGCCGTCGTCGCTGAGCAGGATGCGGACCAGCGGATCCTCTCCGGCGGTGCGAAGGAAGGTCTCCAAGGCGGCGCCGACGGCCGCGCGCGGGTCGTCGAGGTGCTCGCGCACCGAGGCGTCGACCGCGTCGAGGAAGCGTTCGCCCTCGTGGATGACCAGCGCCTGGGCGAACTCGTTGCGGCTGCCGAACTCCTTGTAGAGGGTCTGGCGGCTGACGCCGGCGGCGGCGGCGATCTCGGCCATCGTGATCTCCGACCAGGGCCGCTGCTGCACCTCGTCGCGCGCGGCGGCGAAGAGGGTCTCGCGCAGCAGCTGCCGAGCCGCCTGCGGGTATGGCGTGCGCGCCTCCACGGCGGGCATGGTGCCGGCGGAGGTGGTCACTTGCCCTCGCCGGAAACCGGCTCGAAATCCACCTTGTCCCTGACCCCGCAGTCGGGGCAGTGCCACTCGTCGGGCACCTCACTCCAGGGCGTGCCGGGCGGGAAGCCCTCGCGCGGGTGCCCCGCCTCCTCGTCGTAGACGTAGCCGCAGGAGGGGCAGCGGAAGGCGCTCACGCGCCTGCCCCGCCGTAGCGGGCCAGCACCCGACGCCGCGCCCGCGGCTGGATGTTGGCGCGGCTGAGGTCGCCGCCGTAGTGCTCGAGCAGGCGGCGGTCCATCACCCGGCGCCAGATCGGCGGGATCCAAGCGAGCACGATCATCCCCGCGTAGCCGGTGGGCAGCTGCGGCGCTTCCTCGACGTGGCGCAGCGCCTGGTAGCGGCGGGTCGGGTTGGCGTGGTGGTCACTGTGGCGCTGCAGGTGGTAGAGCAGCACGTTGGAGGCGACGTTGTTGCTGTTCCAGCTGTGCTGGGGGAGGCAGCGTTCGTAGCGCCCGTCCTCTTTCTTCTGGCGCAGCAGGCCGTAGTGCTCGAGGTAGTTGACGACCTCGAGCAGCGAGAAGCCGAGCACGGCCTGGATCAAGAGGTAGGGCAGGACCACCGGGCCGAAGACGATCGTCAAGAGGGCGAACAGGCCGACCGTCATCGCCCAGGCCTGCAGGATGTCGTTGTGGATCGACCAGACCGAGCGACCCGTGCGGCCGAGGCGCTCGCGCTCGATCCCCCAGGCCGAGCCGACGCTGCCGGAGACGGTGCGCGGCAGGAAGGCCCAGAAGCTCTCTCCCAGGCGGGCGCTGGCCGGGTCCTCGGGGGTGGCGACGCGGACATGGTGGCCGCGGTTGTGCTCGATGAAGAAGTGGCCGTAGCCGCTCTGCGCCAGCGCCACCTTGCTCAGCCACTTCTCCAGGGAGGCGCGCTTGTGGCCGAGCTCGTGCGCGGTGTTGATCGCGATCCCGGCGACCATCGCCATCGTCAGCGCGAGGCCGATGCTGTCGACGGTCGACAGGCCGCCGTCCGCCCAGAGCCAACAGGCGAAGACGAGGCCGGCGTATTGGATCGGGATGAAGACGTAGGTGCACCAGCGGTAGTAGCGGTCCTGTTCGAGCCACTTGATGGTGCTGTCGGGCGGGTTCTCGGAGTCCATGCCGACGATGACGTCGAGCACCGGGAAGATCACGTAGACGAGGAACGGGCCGAAGAACCAGAAGACGCCGAGCCCGGTCAGCTCGACCGAGGCCCAGGCGATGAAGGGCAGCAGCGGCACGATCAGCCCCAAAAGCCAGGCGTAGCGCTTCGTGTCCGTCCACCCCGCCGGGTTCAGCTCGACGCCGGGGCCGTGGTGGTGATGGTGCTCGTGCGCAGCTGCCTCCATGGGCATGCTCCTCCTTGTCAGATCGCCGAAGTTCGTCCGCGTAATTGACATACTAGCCTTATTTGTCAACTAACGCAACACGAACATGAGTTCTGTCTATCGGCACCCTGCTCGACCGGGCGGCGCCGGCGAAGACTGGACACGCCGGGCCTCGCTACCATCCGGCGCGTGTACACCTTCTTGGCATTCCTTCAGGTGATCATCGCCGGCATCGTGATCTTCCTCGTGCTCCTGCACTCGGGCAAAGACGCCGGCCTCTCCGGCGCCTTCGGCATCGGCGGCGGGGGCAGCTCCTTCGGCGGCGGCTCGATGGTCGAGCGCAACCTGGACCGGGCGACGATCTTCTTCGCGGTCCTCTTCGTCGTCAACACCCTGGTACTGCTGAAGATCTAAGGGGCCTAAGCCGCAGGCCGGGCTTACCGGCCGCGCAGAAGCAGGGTTTCAAACGTCGAGTCGGCCAGGGGCACGCCCGGGGCGCCGAGGAAAGAGACGGCAAGCGAGCCGGCGAAGCTCTTCTCTCTGCCGCCGCCGTGCTGGAAGATGGCGGTGCCGCTGAATGGGGAAGGCGGACTGACGGAGGCCCCGGACAACGTGTCCTCGGTGCGGAAGGCAGCCACGGGAGCCGGAACCGAGACGAAGCGGAGGATGCCAAGCGAGCCGTCGACCCCGGCATCGAGGGCGAGGAAGCGAGCCTGTCCCTGGCCGCGGTTCAACGCCACGAAGACCGTCCGCGTCAGGGGGGTTTTGCGGTGGGCGATGAGAGCGGTGGTTTCCTCGCGCTCCGAGGGCCGGGTATCGACCCCGGGGATCTCAGGCGGGTCTTTGCCGAAGTCCTCGACGTAATTCCGCAAGGTTGCGAGGCCCGAAGGCTGCCGGCCCGGCGGCGAGGGCGAGCCTTGTCGAGGAGGGGCTATGGCCTGGACCTGACAGGCGACGAACGCGGCGGGATCGAGCGAGCCGCCGTGTACGCGTTGGACCTCGGCGCTCGTGTACCCCCCTTCGCCGCGAAAGCGAAGAGTGCCGACGAAGAGGCCGAGGTGGGCCGCAACCGGGTTGCCCGACTTCGTGCACTTGACCCGTCGAGTGGCCCGAGCCGGTCGGCGCGACGGCCTGAACCGAAGCGAAACCCGACCGCGATCGCCGAACGAAGCCTCGATCGAGCTTGACGTGACGACCCCGCGGGCGAGATAGGTGGTGCTCGACGGCCGCGTCTTGCGATCGCGGCGGATCACGGACAGAACGACCGTCTGACTAAAGGCGAAGAGCCTGAACGTGTAGCCGTCGTGGTTGACGAACCTGATCGCAAGCAGATCGTCCTCGTCTGAGCGGCCAGCGTCCGACGAGCTGCCCAGCAGGGCCAGCTGATCGTCCAGCTGGGCGATGCCGGCGAGCAACGCCCGCGGCGACGACGTCCCATGTGCGACGGCAGTCGCCGCGGGGGCGCAGGCGAGGCCCACGGCGGCGAGCCCGACGATCGCGGCGAGCGTCCTCATCTCACCTGCGACGCACGGCGATACAGAGCCCGCACCGCATCGCCGAAATAGGGGCCGAAATCGGTCGTCATGTCGTCTTCGTAGGCATAGCTGGTGACGCTGTTCAAGGTGTCGCCTTCGATCGTCCAGGCGCCGCCCGACGCCCCGCCCGCGACGCTGCACCGAGCCGCCAGGTTGAGCGGCCCAAGAAAGAGGAACGAGGCCAGGTCGTGACCGAGGAACGGAGTGGCGGAGCAGATTCTCTGGCCGGCTCCGTCGAACGGCGCTTCGGCGGGGTAACCGTGGATGTCGAATACCTGGCGCGGGGGACGATTCCAAGCGATGTCGTAACCGCCCACGACCGCGCCAAGGCGCCGGCCTCGTTCGTTGCGCGAAACCACGGCGACGCCGACGTCGGCGTTGGGGCTGCTTTCCTCGATCCAATCCTCGGTCGTGCCCAGCCACTTGGCGGCGAAGACCCCAAACGGGCGCACGCCGTCGTGGTAGCCGGGGACGAAGACCCAATCGCGGTTGAACCAGGCGCCCCGTCCACCGTCGTTGACGCAGTGGCCGGCGGTGAAGACCAGGCTGAGGTTGGGTGCGTTGACCGAGGTGCCCGAGCAGCGACCGAGCTCGAACCCGTCGGATATGAAGATGACGCCGTTCTGCCTGAAGCCGGGCGCGGTCGGATCCGACACTTCGGCGAAGTCAGAGAGGGCTCGTTCGACTTCGTCCACTGCCTTCGCGTCGCCCGCCGGTGCAGCGGACGCAGAGGCGAGGCCTCCGCTCCCCCCTCGCGGGGCTTGCAGGGGCTTTGCCGCCCGCATGCGGGACGGGGTCCAGAAACGCTGGGCTTGGCGCGGCGTCGCAGAGGAAGGCGCCCGCCACGACTCGGTAGCAGGCGCCGCCGGGGCCGGGCCGAGCATCGCCAACCCCGCCAACAACGAGACCAGGGCGGAGCGAAACAGGTATCGCGATGCACCCATGGCGGCGAGAGTCTAGACCGGCTCGGTGGGCCTCGGAGCGGCCGTCCGGTTGCCGTTTTCTCGGTCGAGGATCTCGACCGCCTCCTTGCGCAGCTCGGCGTCGAGCAGGGCGAAGTCCTCGTCGGAGAGCTTGCCGGCGGCGTGGTCGAGCTCGGCGTCGCGGATCTCGCGGTACTTCGCCTCCTTCAGCGCCTCCAGCTCGGTGTCGGGCGCCGGGCGGCGGCGCGCGCTGCGGGCCGGCCAGACGGCGAGCAGGGCGCCGCTGAGGGCGATCAGGCCGCCGATCCAGATCCAGGTGACGAGCGGGTCGACGATGACGCGGAAGGTCGCCGGCACCTCGTCGTTCAGGTAGCTGCCGGCCAAGCGCTCGGCCGTGGCCGCCTGCAGGCTCTCGATCTGGGCCAGGGCGACCGGCTGCAGGCGGGGATCGGCGGCGGCGGCCCGCATCAGACGCGCGACGGCGCGGCACTGCGGCGGCGTTCCCGGAGCGCCGGAGACGCAGGCGCCGAAGCCGGCGTCGGCCGCGCGCACACGCCCCAGCAGGTCGGCGATGTTCGGCTGCACGGCGCTCCAGAAGTCCTCCCCCGGGCCGGGCTCGAGGTCGACCTCGCTCGTCGCCTCGCCCTGGAAGTAGCTCGCCAGCGGTCCCCCCTCCACCCCGCTCGGGCGGAAGTAGCGCCGGCTGGGGCGCAGGCGGAAGGCCTCGCCGTCCTCTTCGACGCGCAGCACCGCACCGAGGGAGATCGCGTTGGAGTCGACGCCCACCGTCGGGCGCTCGTAGGTGACCGTACGGCCGTCGACGACCGCGCTCTCGCCAGGCGCCAGGCGCAGGTCGCGGTTGGTCTGGAAGCTCGAGGAGGCTGCGACGCCGATCAACAGCACGACGATGCCGGCGTGGACGACGTAGCCGCCGTAGCGGCGGCGGTTGCGCGAGACGACCCCGGCCAGAGCGGCGGCGGTCGAGCCGCCGCTCAGCGAGCGCCGTGCCGTCGCGCCGCGCCAGAACTCCTGCGCCAGCCCGGTCAAGGCGAAGGCGGCGAAAGCGAAGAGGGCGAGCGCCCAGAGCGAGTCGGTCGCGTCGGTGAATAGCGCCAGGCCGAGCCCCGTAGCCAGGGCGACGATCCCCGGCGCGAGGAAGACCCGCTTCGCCGAGGCCCAGCTGATCCGCCGCCAGGCGAGCAGCGGCCCGATCCCGGCGAAGAGCACCAGCCCGATCGCCAACGGCGTCGTGTAGCGGTCGAACCACGGCGCCGCCAGCGAGGCCCTCTCCCCCGTGAACAGCTCCGAGATCAGCGGGAAGAAGGTGCCCCAGAAGATCGTCGCCGTGAGCGCGACCAGCAGCAGGTTGTTGACCAGGAAGACGGACTCGCGCGAGGCGAGCGAGTCGATCCGCTTCTCCGAGCGCAGGTCGTCGAGGCGCGAGACGATCAGCGCGGTCGAGCCGACCAGCACGACCGCGATCAGGCCGAGGATGTAGGGGCCGACGGTGCTGTCGCCGAAGGCATGGATCGACTGCAGCACGCCGGAGCGGACGAGGAAGGTGCCGAGCAGCGCCAGGCTGAAGGTGGCGACGATCAGGCTCGCGTTCCAGACCTTCAGGATGCCGCGCTTCTCCTGGACCATGATCGAGTGCAGGAACGCGGTGCCGGTCAGCCACGGCATCAGCGCCGCGTTCTCGACCGGGTCCCAAGCCCAGTAACCGCCCCAGCCGAGCTCGGTGTAGGACCAGCGCGCGCCGAGCAGCAGGCCGAGGCCGAGAAAGGCCCAGGCGATCAGCGCGAAGCGTCGGGTCGAGCGGATCCAGGCGGCGTCGAGACGGCGGGCGATCAGGGCGCCGATCGCGAAGGCGAAGGGGATCGTGAAGGCGACGTACCCCGAGTAGAGCATCGGCGGGTGGATCATCATGCTCGGGTGTTGGAGCAGCGGGTTGAGGCCCACCCCGTCGACCGGCGCCGGGCTGAGCGTGGCAAAGGGGTTGACGCCGCCGGCGAAGAGCATCAGTCCCGTGAAGAAGGCGGCGATACCGGCCATCACGGCGGTTGCCCAGGGGACGATCTCGCGCAGCTTGCCGCGCGTCGCGTAGAGCGCCAGCGAGGCGGCGATCGAGAGCACCCAGGCCCAGAGCAGCAGCGAGCCCTCCTGGCTCGACCACATCGCCGCCAGCTTGTAGAAGGCGGGCGTCTCGATCGAGGAGTGCTGCTGGACGATGCGGAAGGAGAAGTCGTCGCCGGCGAAGGCGACCTCGATCAGGACGACGCAGAGGGTGAGCAGCGCGCAAAGCCCGTAGACGGCGCGGCGCGAGCGGTCGACCTGGCGCTGCTCGCCCCGCCCGAGCAGCGCCATGGCTGCGGCGCCGAGCGCGGTGAGGAAGGCGAGCGCCAGGGCGGCGCTGCCGAGGGCGGCGCTCATGCCTCAGACGGACTCGTCGTGAACTTCGACGGGCACATGGTGACGAGGGTGTCCCGCTCGCCGACGAAGAGGCCGTTCTCGACGGTGCCGGTGACGATGATCTCGCGCCCGCCGCGGAAGGGGTCGGGGACGGTGCCGGCGTAGGCGACCGGGATGCTCTGGCCGGCGTCGTCGCGGTCGGCGACGCGGAAGCGCATGCGCTCGCCGCGGCGGACGACCGAGCCCTTGACCACCCGGCCGGTCAGCTTGTAGCTGCCGCCGGAGGCCGCGCCGATCAGGTCGGAGGGCTGCTTGGCCTCGGACGAAGCGCTGAACGAGGTGTAGACGAGCGCCCCGGCGAGCAGGACGGCGACGCCGAGCGCGACGACGAGCCGGATCTTTCGCTTGCGGCCGGGATCCACGGACCGGGGATTATCGCAACTGAGAGAATGGCCCGATGGACCCGGTCCTGCTGATCACCGGCGCCGGCAGCGGCATCGGCGCTGCCACGGCGCGGGCCGCCGCCGGCCGCTACCGCCTGGCGCTGGCGGGACGGCGGGTAGAGCCGCTGGAGGCGCTTGTCGAGGAGCTTGGCGGCGCCGAGCGGGCGCTTGCGGTGCGCTGCGACGTCACCGAGTGGGACCAGGTCGAGGCGATGGCAGCCGCCGCGCTCGACGCCTTCGGCCGCATCGACGCGGTCTTCGCCAACGCCGGCTTCGGCGCCACGCGCGGCTTCCTCGAAGAGTCGCCCGAGCACTGGCGCTCGATGGTCCTGACCAACGTCTACGGGGTCGCGCTGACGATCCGCGCCACCCTCCCCCACCTGCTCGAGCGCGGCGACGGCCACTTCGTCGTCACCAGCTCGGTCGCCGGCCGACGCGCGCTTCCCGGCTCGCTCTACTCGGCGACCAAGTGGGCGGCGACGGCGATCGGCGAGGCGCTGCGCGCCGAGCTGCGCCAGATGCACGAGAACCACGCGATCAAGGTGACCCTGATCGAGCCGGGGATGGTCGACACGCCCTTCTTCGACAACCGGCCGGGCGAGTGGGCGCTGCAGGACGACGACATCGCCCGGGCGGTGCTCTACGCCTTGGAGCAGCCGGGCAACGTCGACGTCAACGAGATCCTCATCCGGCCGACGAGCCAGCCGATCTGAGCAGCAGGCGGACGAGCCGCCAGTAGGCGCGCAGGGCGAGGCGCACAGGGGTCGAGCGGGCGATCGCCGGGATGAAGGGGGAGTCGAGGTCTGGCGTCAACCAGGCGGCGAACTCGGCGGCGCTGACTGTGCGCGTCGCCTGCACCTGGCGGCGCTCGCGCAGCAGGCTCGGCAGCCGGCGGATCGCTTCGCCGCTCGCCGCCAGCTTCTGCCTCCCCCAGCCGGCGGCAAAGGCGGCCGGGATCAGCGCCAGCTCGGTGAGCAGCAGCGCCGGCGCCAGCAGCGCCAGCAGGCTCGCCGGGTAGACGCGGATCAGGAAGGCCCAGCGGTTGCGCTCGAGCCAACGCCACTTGTGCTCGCGGGCGCCGAACTCGTAGTCGTGGTCGACCACGGCGCTCGGCTCGATCCCCAGCGCGCCCCCGGCCAGGCGCAGGCGCAGCGAGAGGTCGACGTCCTCGTGGTAGAGGAAGAAGCTCTCGGGGAAGCCGCCGACCTCCTCCCACGTGCGGCGCGGGATCGCCAGGCAGGCGCCCGAGAGCGCCGTCACCTCGCCCGCCGGCGGTGCGGTCTCGATCGGCTCGCCGTGCTTCCCGGCCCAGACGATGCCGGTGAAGTGGACCGGGTTGCCGGCCGAGTTGATCGTCGTCCCGTCGCCGTCGGCGACCAGCGCCTGCCAGGCGGCCCAGCCGCGCTCCTCGACCCACGGCCGCCGGATCGCCTCGCCGAACCCGGGCCGCGGCGCCGCGTCGGGGTTGAGGATGACGAGCAGGTCGCCACTCGCGTGCGCCGCCGCCGCGTTGCAGCCGGCGGCGAAGCCGAGGTTGCGGGGGCTGCGCACGATCCGCGCCGCCGGCGCCAACTCGGCGGCGGCCTCGGGAGTGCCGTCCTCGGAGCCGTTGTCGAGGACGATCAGCTCGTCCCCCTCCCCCAGCTCGCCGACCACCGCGGGCAGGCTGCGCGGCAGCTCCTCGCGGCTGTTCCAGGCGACGATCAGGACGGAGAGCGTCGGGCGCACCGACGCGGGAGGCTAGACCGCCGGCGCTAGCCCCGCTGCTTGCCGCCTTTGGCTTTCCCCTTCGCTTTCTTGCCGCAGGGGGTGCGCAGGCGCAGGCGCAGGTTCCGTTTCTTGTCGTTCTGGGCTTTGAAGCGGACGATCGCGCGCGGGCCCTTGCGGCGCTGTTTCTTGCTCGCGCTCGCGTCTTTGGCTTTGCCTTTGCGCGGGCACTGGTTGCGCGAGTTGACGAGCAGCCCCTTCGGCCCGCCGCGCAGGACGAGGACGAATTTGGAAACCGGCACGTCGGGGACGACGTCGAAGGTGCTGCGGATGCGCCCGCGCACGCTGTCGGTGCGGCTGGAGAGCTCGATGTCCACCTGGCCGCGCAGGGCAGCGACCAGATCCGGCAGCGGGTTGTCGGAGGAGCGCAGGAAGAGCGGCCCCTTGAGCGGGTCGTCCAGCAGCGGGCTGAAAGCGCGCACGTGGCCGTAGATCGAGTTCCTCGGGCAGGCGTTGGCGGCGAACTGGACGCGCGTGCAGACTTTCGCCAGGTTGCCCTGGTCGAGGATCAGGGAGGGCGGCAGGATCGTCGCCGCGCGGGCGATGTTGGCATCCCCCGCGTTGGCGATCAGGACCGCGCGCAGCTTCGGGTTCTTGGCGCGCCGCATCGAGCCGAAGAGGCGCAGGAACAGCTTCGGTTTGAAGTCGAGTTTCTCGCAGCCCGACGCTTTGAAGGGGGCCGAGACGGGCAGCGCCGCGAAGGCCGCCGGGTCGAGCGGGTTGCCGCCGCCGCCGAGCAGCGAGCCGGCGGTGGCGAACTGCGAGCAGCTGGTCGGGTTGAGCGAGAATTGTTTGCGGTCGAGGCTCACCGCGACCGAGCGGAGGTCGAGCGTGGCGCCGCCGAAGACGTGCGGGATCGGATCCGAAACCGCCCGCACTTGGGCGGTGCGCGGGTCGACGAACAGCGCCACCCGCACCACGACCGTGCCGAGATCGAACGGCCCTGCCGTGGCGGGGGTGACGACGGCCAGGGAAAGGGGAGCTCCTTTGTAGGGCCCGGCGAGGAAGGCCTTGCCGCCGATCGAGATCGGGGCGGGGCCGCTGCCCGCGGCGGTGGTGGCGCTGCCGATCAGGCTCGAGGCGGGGCAGCTGGAGGAGGCCGCCTCGGACGTTCCGGTGTTCGCGGCGGCAGCGGCGAGCGCCCCCTCGGGGCAGTATTTGACCCCGGCGAGCTTGGCCGAAACCCCGGGCGGCAGGGTGATGTCGACGCCCTTCAGCTCCTGGTTGCCGTCGGCGCGGGCGATCGTCATCCGCAGCGGGCTGAAGGCGCCGCCTTTGTGGTTGTCCGGGGCTGCACCGAAGCCGAGCGAGAAGGGCCGCGCGGCGAGCGTTTTCGGGCAATCCCCGCCGCCGGGCAGCGAGATGAGCGAGAAGTCGTCCGAGGGGATCGCGGGCCCGTCGGGGGAGGGACCGCTGCCGTCGGCAGCCCCGATCGGGGAGATGCCCTGCGCCGACGACCATGGCGTCATCGAGGAACTCGTAGCGTTCGGCCCGCAGGTCGGCGGGCTGGTCAGCGCCGCTTTCGCGCCGCCGTTCAGTTTCAGGTGGAAGTTCTCGAAGGGCACCTGCGGCAGGCCCTCGGGGAGGTTGGCCCCGGTTACGCCGTCGACGTCATCCCCTTCGAAGACCGTCGTCAGGCGGCCGGTCACCGGATCGGCCTCGACCTTGCCGAGCAGCCGCGCCGAGATGTCGTACCTCTCCGACTCGGCAGCGACGAAGATCCGGTACAGGTTGCCCGAGCTTGGATCGGGGCTGAGCTGTTTGCCGACGAAGACCGGCCCGCTCAGCGAACCGTCCGGCAGCGGCGGCGTATCGACCTCGATCGTGCCGATCCGCGAAGCGTCCGGGCAGCCGATGTCCGCTCTGCTGCCGAGGTTGAACTGCTCGTCGCTGCAGGCGACGAGGCCGTTGGCGGCCGACGGGTTGAGTCCCATCCCGGCGGGCATGGTCACGTCCGCCGATCGGACCTGGGAGCTGGACTTACTTCCTTCGTCTTTGGTCGGGTTTTTGACCTCCGGCAGGTGCACGGTCACCGTCGCCCCGGAGGGGGAGTCGGTCTGCGCGGTGTTCGGCTCGACTTCGATCGAGGGATCGAAGGGGATGTCGTCGCAGTTTTTCGGCGAGGTTTCGAATTCGCCCGGTTTACGCGGGATCTTCGACTCGACGAAGCTCGATCCCTCAGGGAAGGTCGGGTTGGATTCCTGGAAGGAATCGGCCCGCAGGAAGGTCGAGTAGACGTGCTCGAAAGAACCAGGCGCCGCGGGGCCCAGACAGGTGGTCGGCGTGGTGATGAAGGTGCCCTCGCCGACACCGGCATCGCCGTCGAAGACCAGGCGGTTTTTCGCCACCCTCGCCAGCCCCAAAGGAATGCCTTCGACCTCCAGTTTGTGGGTGTGGATCGTGAAGTACTCGTGGTAGTCGCCCTCCCATTCGACGTCGGCCTCGAGGAAGATGTCGCTTCCGGCGACGCTGAGGCCGAAGCGAGCGGGTTCCCCGTCTTTGGGGACGACGTTGTAGACGGGGACCGGCGGAAGAATCGTCACCGAGAGGCCGGTCAGTTCGTTCGTCGCGGTGACTTCGCTGGTGCCGACCTGCGAGCCGGCCGGGCAGGTCGAGGGACTCTCTTCCCCTTCCAGTTCGCATTGTTCCGTCGCCTGCGGGTTGACCGTCAGCCCCGGCGGCAGATCGACTCGCACGGTCTGCAGGTCGCCAACCGGGATTTCGGGGAGCAGCGGGTTGGTCGGGTTCTCTTCATGGTTGATGATGAACTGGGTGAAGCCTTTCGGCGGGTGGCCCGCGGCTTCTTCGTAGAAGAGCGGGGGCGTAGCGACAGAGCACTGTCCGGGAGGCGGCGGGTCGGCTTTGCAGGTCCCCGCCTGCCAGGGGCTGTCGACCTGCGGGTCGTTCGGGTCCTGCGGGCCGATGATGTCGGCCACGGCCGGGGCGGCCGAGAACGCGGCTGACAGCAGAACAAGTACGAGAGCGCCGACTCCGATCGCGCTCCGCTTCGTGGACCACCGCACGCCCGGCTCTCCCCTGCTCATGCGCTCTCCCATCCGCTATTTGGGCCTCTCGACTCGATCATCTGACGAGAGATTACCCGATTTTGATGATTTGAGTTAATATTTTTCGGTATTCCCCAGTCAACGAAAGTGAGGTAGTCCGTGAATTGGGAACGCCTGGCCCGAGCCAATACCCATCCCCTGCGTGTTTCAATCCTCGAAGTGCTGAGCCTCGACGGGGGGCGGATCCTCTCCCCCAAAGACCTCAGCCTGGAGCTGCGCGCTCCGCTGAGCACGGTCAATTACCACGTAACCGAGCTGCGCCACTCGAACCTGGTCGAAGTCATCGACGAACGCCAGGTCCGCGGCGCGATCGAGCACTTCTACCGCGCTGTCGAGACCGCGGAGAAAGGGGCAAAGGCGAAAAAGGGCAGCCGCAAGCCCCGCAAGGCACGCGCCTAGCCGATACGGGCTACCCGAACTTGGTGGGGGCGGGGCCCAGCCGCCCCCACTACGTAAGAAGCGCGCAGGCCCGGAGCGCTGCCGGTGTCGGCTCCACGATCTCGTCGTCGCGGTTGGTGAAGAGCCCGAACTCACGGAGATTGCGAATCGCCTGAGTCCCCGTCTCGATCTCATTCATGTCGTCGGGGTCGCCGACGATCTCCAGCAGAAGCCCTCCTGTCGAGAGGTGCCGCGGATGCAGTTCGGCCGCGACTTCGAGGATCAAGCATTCAACCGTTGCAATGTCGTACTTCGGCGGGGTTTCGTCGTTCACCATGCTCGCCGGCGTACCCCTATCTGCCGCCACTCGCCGCCCCCTCGCTTTGAGCGGCAGGGGTCGGCAGGTCGAAGGGCTCCCAGGCTGCCTCGAAGGCCAGCAGCGCGAAGGTGTAGCCGATCAGCTCTCCACCGTTGCCGTTGGCCTTCTTGATGCGCTTGGCCGTCGCGTCCTGCTCGTTCTCGACTTCCTTTGCAGCTCGCTCCGCAATGGC
>DATDBO010000015.1:0-10086 GCA_036524775.1 Solirubrobacterales bacterium | reverse complement strand
CAGGCGCGGGCCGAGCGCGGCGGCCGCATCCCGGGCGGGGCCGCGCAGCGGCGCCGGCTGCGCGCCCAGGTTGCGCCGCAGGCGCGCCCCGCCGAGCGGTCCCTCGCTCGCGACGAGGAGCGTGTTGGTCGCCTCGATCGGCAGGCGGAGCACCCGGGGGAAGGCCGCCGCCATCGTCCTCCCCAGCACCCGCTCGAGCTCCTCGCTGCCCTCGGGATAGCCGACGTTGACGATGACGATTCCGCCCGGCGCGAGCCGCTCGCGCGCCAGCTCGAAGAACTCGCGGGTCGCCAGGTAGAAGGGGATGTAAGGCTGCCGGTAGGCGTCGACCATGATCGCGTCGTAGCCGCCGTCGGAGCGGGCGAGCCAGGGACGGGCGTCCTCGGCGTAGACGTCCATGCGCCGGTTGCGCAGGTCGAAGAAGCGTCGGCCGAGCTCGGTCAGCTCGGCGTCGATCTCGACCGCGTCGACCCGGGTGCGCGGGAAGAAGTGGCCGAAGGCGCGGGCGACGGTGCCGGCGGCGTTGCCGAGGATCGCGATTCGCTCGGGCGGCGCACGGTGCGCGGCGAAGGGCAGGTAGAGGTGCCCGTCCCAGTAGTCGCCGGTCAGCCAGGTCCCCGGCCTGTAGAGCGAGTGGACGGCCTGGCCCTCGTTCAGCTCGAGCACCCGCGAGCCGTCGGGGCGTTCGACCACGCGCGCGTACTGATGCACGGTCTCCGCCTCGTAGAGGACCGTGCCCGTGTCGGCGGCCTTGATCGTGCCGACCGGCGCCAAGACGGCAAGGGCGAGCGCGGCGGGCACTACGACGAAGCGCCGGCCCAACCCGAGGGTGCCGACCAGCGCCAGGGAGAGAGCGAAGAGCAGGAAGGTCCGCTGCGTCCCCAGCAGCGGGATCAGGACCAGCGCGGCGAGCATCGTGCCGCACAGCGAGCCGGCCGTCGAGATCGCGTACAGCCTCCCCACCACCTCGCCGGCGTGCGCGGTGTCGCGCACCGCCAGCCGCACCGCCCAGGGCGCCGCCGCCCCCAGCAGGACCACCGGCACGGCGACCAGGGTGAGGACGCCGAACAGCGAGCCGGCGAAGCCGCCGACCGAGACCGTGTCGAAGGCGTCGACCGAGAAGCCGAGGAAGGGCCGCGCGGCGAACGGGATCGCCGCGATCAGCACCGCGGCGGCGAGGACGACGAGGGAGAGGCCGCGCAGGTGCGGGTGGCGGTCGGCGAAGCGGCCGCCGAGCCAGTAGCCGACCGAGAGGGCGACGAGGACGACGCCGATCGTGTTCGCCCAGACGACGGTCGAGGCGCCGAAGTAGGGCGCCAGCAGTCGCGCCGCGGCAATCTCGGCGCCGAGGCTGGCCGCGCCGACGACGAAGACCGTCGCCGTCAGCAGGGCGCGCTCAGCCGGGGTCAGGCTCGGGCTCATCGTGCGGGCTGGCTGCGGCGAGGCGGTCGTGGAGCAGCGCCCCGTGCCCGGCGGCGACGGCGCGCTGGGCGCGCCGCTCGTCCAGCTCCACCCCGCGCTCGTGGGCGAGATCGAGCAGCTCCTGCTTTTCGGTCCCTTCGCGGGCGACCTCGAAGAAGACCCAGGCGAGCGCGCCGAGCGCGAGGAAGGTGCCCTCGACCATCATGATCGCGCCCGCCGTGCTCTGGTCGGCGAGCGGCGAGATCCCCCAGTAACGCTCGCCCTCGGCGTAGACCGGGTAGAGCACCGAGCCCGACCACATCAGCACGTTGCCGAGGATCACGCCGGAGAAGCGGGCGGCAATCACGTAGGCGACCTTCCAGCCGGCGGTGAACCAGCGCGGCTTCGGCAGCGGGCCGAAGACCGGCATCCACATCAGGCAGCCGAAGAGGAGGAAGGTCGCGTGCTCGAAGGCGTGCAGCGGCGCCCCGCCGTATGCGTCCTGATAGAGGGCGGGGACGTGCCAGAGGAAGAGGTTGAGCGCCCACAGCGGCAGCGCGACCGCCGGGTGGGCGAGGACCTGGAGGCGATCGAAGAGGCGGATCGCCAGCAGCGGCTGCAGCAGCGAGCGGGTCAGGCCGAGGACGAGCAGCAGCGAGGCGACGTCGCCGATCAGCAGGTGCTCGCCCATGTGGGCGATCACCAGCTCCTCGGAGATGTGGCCGATCGGGCTGAACAGCGCCGCGGCGATCGTTGCCAGGCCGGCGCCGAAGCAGAGCTGGCGCCAGGCCGGCACCGGCCGGCCGTCGATCGAGAGCGCCGTCGCCCGGCGCCAGTAGAGCAGGCCGGCGATCGTGATCGGGAAGACCTCGAGCGGCACGAAGGCGCCGGCGACGTGGGCGATCCAGGGGCTCACAGTGGTAGCTTGGCACCTCCGTGAGCGCCGGTCCGAACCGCTTTCCGCCGATCGGCAGCTACGGCTTCCTCTCCGATTGCCACACCAGCGCGCTCGTCTCCTACGACGGCTCGATCGAGTGGCTCTGCCTGCCCCGCTTCGACTCGCCGAGCGCCTTCGGCGCCCTGCTCGACCGTGGCGCGGGCCACTTCAAGCTGGCGCCGCGCGGCGTGGTCGTGCCGATCAGCCGCCGCTACGAGCCGGGCACGCTGGTGATCGAGACCACCTGGGTCACCGACACCGGCTGGGTCGTCGTCCACGACTTGCTGACGATCGGCGACTGGGAAGAGCAGGCGGGGCCCGGCTCGCGCCCGCAGACCGAACACGAGGCCGACCACTCGCTGCTGCGGACGATGACCTGCATCGACGGCCACGTCGAGCTGGAGATGGAGTGCCTGCCGCGCTTCGCCTACGGCGCGCAGGCGGCCGAGTGGAGCGGCGGCGAGCTGGGCGAGGCGCTGGCCCGCGGCGGCGAGGGGATCGAGCTGCAGCTGACCAGCGACATGGAGCTCACGCTCGGCGACGGCGTCGCGCGCGGCACGGTAAGCCTGCGCGAGAACGAGACCGCCTTCTGCGCGGTGACCTGGGGCAACGAAGACCTCGGCGGACCGCGCAGCGCGCCGGAGGCGCTCGAGCGGCTCGATTCGACCGAAGACTTCTGGCGCAAGTGGCTGCGCGACGGCGACTTCCCCGACCACCCCTGGCGCATCCACCTGCAGCGCTCGGCGCTGGTGCTGAAGGGCCTCACCTACGCGCCGACCGGGGCGATCCTCGCCGCGCCGACGACCTCGCTGCCGGAGACGCCGGGCGGCGAACGCAACTGGGACTACCGCTTCAGCTGGATCCGCGACTCGACCTTCAGCCTCTGGGCGCTGCACACGCTCGGCTTCGACCAGGAGGCGCGCGACTTCATGCGCTTCGTCGTCGGCGTCTGCCGCGAGGACCCCAACCTGCAGATCATGTACGGGATCGGCGGCGAGAAGGAGCTGACCGAGAGCACCCTCGACCACCTCGAAGGCTACGGCGGGGCGCGCCCGGTGCGGATCGGCAACGGCGCCTTCGACCAGCGCCAGAACGACGTATGGGGGGCGCTGCTCGACTCGATCTACCTGCACGA
Organism: Solirubrobacterales bacterium; assembly: GCA_036524775.1. Classification (GTDB taxonomy): domain Bacteria; phylum Actinomycetota; class Thermoleophilia; order Solirubrobacterales; family 70-9; genus VRUE01. Next base: position 6,613 of record DATDBO010000015.1, on the reverse strand, counting down.
AAAAGCGCTGCGCGGCACGGGCACGCCGGCCGACCGGCAGCTGATCCGCTCCCAGGTAGAAGCGGCGATCGAGGCCTGGCCGCACCCCGACCAGGGGATCTGGGAGGCGCGCGGCGAGCCCCGCCACTACGTCTCCTCGAAGCTGATGATCTGGGTCGCGGTCGACCGCGGCGCCCGCCTCGCCCGCAGCGTCGGCTTCGACGACGTCGCCGAGGAGTGGGCGCGGACTGCGGAGGAGATTCGCACCGAGATCCTCGAGCGGGGCGTGCGCGACGGCGTCTTCCGCCAGCACTACGAGACCGACGCGCTCGACGCCTCGACGCTCTTGATCCCGCTGCTGCGCTTCCTGCCGCGGGACGACCCGCGGGTGCGGGCGACGGTCGAGGCGATCGCCGAGCAGCTGACCGAGCACGGCCTCGTCCTCCGCTACAAGGTCGAGGAGACCGACGACGGCCTGCGCGGCGAGGAGGGCACCTTCCTGATCTGCTCCTTCTGGCTGGTCTCGGCGCTCTCGGAGATCGGAGAGGCGGCGCGAGCCCGGGCGCTCTGCGAGCGGCTGCTCGAGGCGGCGGGCTGGCTCGACCTCTACGCCGAGGAGCTGGAGGCGGTCAGCGGCCGCCACCTCGGCAACTTCCCCCAGGCCTTCACGCACCTGGCGCTGATCAACGCGGTCTCGCACGTGATCGCCGACGAGCAGCGCGAGGACGGCGGGGTCACCGCCGTCTTCAGCGAGATGGGAGGCGTGCGCGAGGACGCCTGATCTGCACGATCCCTTGCTCAGACGAAGGTCTATCAGACAGAACAGTTCCGATTTACCTACACTCCCGTCCCAGTGGAAGTATCCGGGAACGACAGGGAGCGACGCGGCAGGACGGAGCACCTGCGCCTTGCCGCGCTCTTCCACCCGCGGCGGCAGGCAATCTTGAGGCTGCTGCTCGACGGGCGCGAAGCCGACCCCGGCGAGATCGCCGCGGCGCTCGAGGGCGGTCGCGGCCGCATCGCCCATCACCTGCGCGTGCTGGTCCGGCGCGGCGTCCTGCAGGGCGTCGCGCGGGGCAATGCGCCGGCGCTCTACCGCTGGTCGCCACGTGCGGATTGGGCCCGCAAATTGCTGAAGAAGAGCGAGGAATAGGGCGTGGACCGGCATCCCCGGGGGGAGAGATCCGCGCCCGACGCCCTTAAGCGCTGAACGGAGGGAGTGGAGACATGGAGGACATCGGCAAGCAGGTCGAGGAAGACGCGAAGATCGAGGCGGCCGTGCTGCGGCAGCTGCTCGCCCTGCACCCGGTCCAGCTGACACTGGACGAGGTGGTGCGCGAGATCGGCGGCGAGGAGGAAGGCGACTTTGACCTCTGGGACGCAGTCGAGCGTGCCGTGCGCGAGCTGGCCGCGGCCGGGCTCGTCCACCACAGCGGCGAGGTGGTCCTGCCGAGCCGGGCGGCGCTGCGCTTCGAGGAGCTGCTGGAGGACTGACTCAGCCGCGCACGGGCCGAGGCGGCGCCGGGGTGATCAGCGCGACCGGCAGCGAGAGGCCGGCCGAGCGGCGCAGCGTGGCGATGCGGCGGCCGGGCTGAATCGCCGGCCGGACCTCGCTCGCACGGTCGCCGAGCGCGGCGACCGTCGAGTCGATGTCCGGTGCGACGAAGGCGAGGCCCCAGAAGAAGGCGGGTCGCTCGACTCCTTCCCCGCGCTCGATCGCCTCGGGCGGCTCCTGGACCACCTCGAGGATCGTCGCGCCGAGGCGGAAGAACGCCTGGCGGGGAGCGCCGGCGGGCGTCGGCTCCTCGCGGATGCGACGCAGGTCGAGCCCGGCGGCCTGCAGCGCCGCAACCGTGCGCTCGAGCGCCGGCGTGATCGCGACGACGTGGTCGAGGCCGGCGACGCCGTTCGGGTGCGGCGGCCGCTCGTGCGGCGAGGGTTCGTCCGAGAGCGAGGTCGGCAGCCCGTCGAGCTCGGTCGAGTCGACCCCGCGCAACGACCACCCGGTCAGCCCCTTGCCCGCCTCGCCGCCGGCCAGACGGATCCGCACCTCGCCGACGACGCAAGTCTCGCCCTCGACCTCGAAGCCGAGCGCCGCCCACGCCCCCGGCGAGTCGGCGACGGTCAGCTCGTCGACCGTCGTCATCGCTTTCCTTCCAGCAGCTGGTCGAGGGTGCGGTCGCTGAGCACCGAGGCCGGTTGCTCGGCGACCACGTCCGATCCCGGCCGGGCCTCGTCGTCGCGCCGCTTGATCAGCAGCCACTGCGGCTTCTCGCCGGGGCGGGTGCGCTGCAGGGCGAAGCCGCCGCGCAGCTTCTCGCCGTGGAGGACGAAGACAGCGTGGCCGCGTTCGAGCGCCTCCGGCCACGCCACCCGGCCGCCCTGCTCGTAGCAACCACGGTCCCAGATGATCACGCCGCCCCCCTCGATCGCGCCCTCGAACTCGTTGTGGGCGAGCGAGTGGTCCTCGACCTGCACGGCGAGGCGTTTGACCGCCGGGTCCATCGAGGGGCCCTTGGGCACCGCCCACGAGCGCATCGCCCCGTCGACCTCGAGGCGCAGGTCGAAGTGACGGGCGGTCGCGGCGTGCTCCTGCACGACGAAGACCCCGGCGCTGACGCCGCGGATCGCGAACTGCTCGTGCCTCTCGACCTTGACCTGCTCGATCGCCACGTCGTCGACCCGCGCGCCCCGCGGCCCCTTGGGCAGGAAGGCGACCAGCTCCCCGACCGCCGCCTCGTCGCCCTCGGCGTGGACGAGCACGGCGCCGTCCTCGCCGTTGCGGACCCAACCCATGACGCCCAGCTTCCGGGCCCGCCGCAGGGTCGCGTCGCGGAACCCGACCCCCTGCACGGCGCCCCGCACGACAGCGCGCACCGCGGTCGCGGCCGGGCCTGCCGATTCGGACGACGAGCTTGGCATCGCAGGTGATTATCGGGTCAGAGGCGGGTAGCGCACCGAGAGAGATACGACCCGGACCCCGGCGGCTTTCACCGGCAACCCGGTTCCCGCCTGGGTGAGAAGACCAACCGCAATGCGGCGAGGCGTTTGGGTCGAAGCCGCCCTCACTCGATCCCCTCGAGCAGGTCCATCGCCGGGATCGAGAGCGCATTTGCAAGCTTGGCCACTGTGCTGATACGTGGCTCCCTCAGGCCTCGCTCGATCAGCCCTATCGCGGTCCGGTGGAGCGTGGATCGATCTGCGAGCTCCTCTTGGGAGAGCTCGGCACGTCGCCGCTGAGCGCGCAGGTTCCTGCCGAGCTGCTCGGCAACGGCTCGCCTATCGCCCATCGCTCTGCGGCTCCTTCACCAGCTCGTACTTGACGTCCAGAGGGTGTTGAGCCAGCTTGGCGTCGGCATAGGTGACGACACGAAACCTCCGAAGCCTGCGCAGCTGGTAGGCAATGGTGTCGGCGTCCACCTGGAGGATCGCCGCCAGGTCCCGGGCCGAAAGCGGTCGGTCTTCCCGCCACAACGTGTCGGCGATGTGAAGCTGCACAGGATGGAGGAGAAGCCTCGCTACAGACGCAAGCCACGCGTCTGAGGGATGCTCATCCTTGCCGTTCTCGAAGTCGTCTTGCCCTTGCATACGTACCCGCCCCGCTCGATGTCCGAGCCCTGGGCGGCTGGACCCAGTGGGCCGCCCAGGGCTCGGTTCCCGCCTGGTCCCGTCCCTTGGGAGGTGCAACGAGACCGAGCAGTTTTGTTGTTCTGAGTTTTGGACACATCCTGCACTCCAAACCGATCGCTGTCATTGACACTTTTTGGACCGGGTTTTGACGTAGTGCTCTGCAAAAATATGGTCGGCTTGGATCGTCGCCGGGTCACACTGGGCGTTTTTGGGGCGCAGCGCTTACCGATTGATCTGCGCGGAAAGCGCGCGCCCCAAATAGGTTCCTAAAGCCTGATCGCGCTAGAGCGCAACCGGGCTCTTTGTAGGCTCGGCCCTCAGCCGAGCTTTACAACACGCTCCGGGCGAAGAATCGCCTCTACGGCGGTGATCTTCATGGCTTCTCACCTCCCTTGATCGGTTGCCGGCTTGCGACGAAGCCGATCAAAGGAATGGTTGAGAAAGTTCCACTAATTGACGAACCTACAGACAAAGGTATGCAATTTACTCTAGAATTCCGCTATACAGCCGCTCTGGTACCCCATTTAGAATTTCGCCCAGCAGTCATAAGGAGAGGACTACGTGTCAGGGAAATGGAAGTTGCCGAAACACGGGAAACGTGCAAAGCAAGCCGCGGAGCGCGCAATCACCTATCTCCTCAACCACCCGGTCCGTCTAGACGCGTATCTCTCGACCTTCGAAGCGATGGCCAGTCCAAACGAAATCTCCAAGCTCTTAAAAGAGCCACTTGCGGACGTGAGCTTCCACATGAAGGAGCTGAGGGAAGAGGGAGCCATCGAGCTGGTCAAACGAGCACAGCGACGCGGTGCCGTCGAGCATTACTACCGAGCCTCGAACCCACCGGAGATCGATACCGAGGAATGGAAGGCAACCCCGAAGTCCATCCGAAGGAGAATTATCGCCCTCGGCCTTCAGATCGTAATCGCGGACGCGCTTTCGTCGCTGCGCTACGGAAAGCTCGAGGACGACGAGAACATGTACCTGGTCTGGATGCCAATGAGGCTCAGTCGCGAGGGCCAGGAAGAGGCAACCGCCCTAGAGGCGGAGATGCTCGACCGCATGAAATCGATCAAAGATCGACATGAGGTTCCCGATACCGGCCCCGACGGGGAGCCTATGAAAATCGCCGTCATGCTCTGGTTTGAGCGTGGGGTTCCTGGCCCCAGGCGTCCGCGCGATGTCCCAGGCTTCGACAAGCTCGCGTAGCCTCACCCGAGCGGAGCGATCTCTTCGCATGCACGACGACTCGGGTTGTCGTATATGGGTGCAGAGATCAGCGGCCCGCGTGGCCGACGCCAGCAACGTGGAGCTCGATCGCGTGGATCTGGCTCTGACCCAGGGAACCGGTCTGGACTGGGCCGGCGGCGCTGATCAGCACGCCGACGCCGGGGAGCGGCCGCGGACGCAGGCCCTTGCGCACGTCGATCGCCGTCAGGCCCGGCAGGGTGATGCCCTGTGAATCGGCGATGACGAAGTGGGCGTCGCCGTCTCCGTCGGGGTCGACCCGCTCCACGTAGACGATCCGGCCTTCTGCGCTGCGACAGGACGGGAGCCCCGCGGGGCACTCGGACACCTCGACATCCGGCATGTCGGTCCCTTGCCGTTCGGAGTTCGCCGGGGCCGTTTCCTCGATGGGCGACGACATGGTGTCCGCTCCGTCGCCGGTCCCGCAACCCGCCGCAAGGACAACGGCCGCCACAGCTGCCGCTCGACAGCATCGTTGGATCAAGTTGCGAATCCAGCCCATGCCGAACCGGGACGAGGAGCTTGGCATCGCCAGGTGATTATCGGATCAGCCGAACTCGATCACGCTGCGGATCCCGTCCTGGGCCTCCATCAGCTCGAAGCCCCGGTTGACCTCGTCGAGGGTCAGGCGGTGGGAGATGAAGGGCTCGACGTCGATCTCGCCGGCCAGGCACCGCTCGACCAAGCGGGGAACCTGGTCGCGCCCCTTGACGCCGCCGAAGGAGGAGCCGGCGATGCGGCGGCCGGTGATCAGCAGGCGGGGGACTATGTCGAGCGTCTCCCCCTTGCCGGCCACTCCGGCGACCGTGCAAAGGCCCCACCCCATGCGCGCCGCTTCGACCGCCTGGCGCATCACGGCGACGCTGCCGGTCGCCTCGAAGGTGTAGTCGGCGCCGAAGCCGCCGGTCATCTCGAGGATCTCCTCGACGGCGCCCTCGCCGCCCTCGATCGTGTCGGTCGCGCCCTGGCCGCGGGCCAGCTCGAGCCGGTCCGGGGAGAGGTCGACGCAGACGATGCGCTCGGCGCCCTGGAGGCGGCAGCCGGCTACCGCCCCCAGCCCGACCATCCCCGCGCCGAAGACGGCGCAGGTGCTGCCGGGGGTGACCGCGGCCGTGTTGATCGCCGCCCCCAGCCCGGTCGAGAGACCGCAGGCGAAGAGGCAGGCGTGCTCGAACGGCGCCTCGGGGTCGATCTTCGCCAGCGCGATCTCCGGCATCACCGTGTACTCGGCAAAGGTCGAGCAGCCCATGAAGTGGCGGATCCCGTCGCCCTCGCGGGCGATGCGGGTGGTGCCGTCGGGGAGGAAGCCCTTGTTCTGCTGCTCGCGGATCGCCATGCAGAGGTTGGTCCGCGGGTCGAGGCAGTGGACGCACTCACCGCACTGGGGCGAGAAGAGGGTGACGACGTGGTCGCCCGGTGAGAGCGAGGTGACGTCCGGCCCGACCCGCTCGACGACGCCGGCGCCCTCGTGGCCGAGCACGGTCGGCGCGTAGCCGGAGGGGTCGGCGCCGGAGGCGGTGTAGAGGTCGGTGTGGCAGACGCCGCAGGCGACGAGCCGGACCAAGACCTCGCCGGCCCGCGGCTCGGCGAGCTCGACCTCCTCGATCGCGAGCGGCTTGCCGAACTCCTCGAGGACAGCGGCTCGGATCTTCATGGAGCGCGAGCCTATCGGCGCATGCGCGACGAGCGCGCGCCCGGCCGGCGGGCGCTGCGGCGGGCCAGCTGCGCGCGGCGCGCGATCGCCTCGAACTCCTCGAGC
>DATDBO010000014.1:0-14887 GCA_036524775.1 Solirubrobacterales bacterium | reverse complement strand
ATCGCCGCGGAGACGCGCTGCCTGCTGGTGATGGGGGGGAGCCAGGGCGCGCGCTCGATCAACGAGTGCGCGATCGCGGCCCTGGCCGAGCGCGACGGCCGTGACTTCGACGTGGTCCACCTGGCGGGCAAGCGGGACTTCGACGCCCTCGCCGAGCGCCTCGCCGCCGCCTCCCACAAGGCGCGCTACACGCTGCTCGCCTACGAGCCCGACCTGGGCGACTGCCTGGCGGCCTGCGACCTCGTGCTCGGCCGCTCGGGCGGGTCGATCTTCGAGCTGACCGCGGCCGGTCGGCCGGCGGTGCTCGTGCCCTACCCGCACGCCGCCGCGGGTCACCAGGAGGGCAACGCCGCCTGGATGGCGGAGGCCGGCGCGGCGACCGTGATCCGCGACGAGGAGCTCGAGCCGGCGCGGCTCGCCGCCGAGCTCGGCGGGCTGCTCGGCGACGAGGGGCGGTTGGAGGCGATGGCCGCCGCATCGGCCAGGCTGGCCAAGCCCGACGCCGCGCGACGGATCGCCGATGAGGTGCTGGCGGCCGTGAGGGAAGCCAGGGGGTCCGGGTGAGCACCGGGGAGGGACGAGACTGGGCCGGCCGCCGGCTGCACTTCGTCGGCGTCGGCGGCGCCGGGATGAGCGGCCTGGCGCTGGTCTGCCGCCGGCTCGGCGCCACGGTGAGCGGCAGCGACCGCGCCGACTCCTCTTACATGGAGCGCCTGCGCGCTGCCGGGCTCGACCCCGTCCTCGGGCACGACGCGGCGAACCTCCCCGACGAAGCCGAGGTAGTCGTCTCGACCGCGATCGGCGAGGACAACCCGGAGCTCCGCCTCGCCCGCGAGCGAGGGTTCGCGGTCGTGCGTCGAGGCGAGCTGCTCGCCGAGCTCTGCCGCGAGAAGCGCCTGATCGCGATCGCGGGCACGCACGGCAAGACGACGACGGCCGCGATGCTGGCCTGGGCGCTGCACGGGATCGGCGCCGATCCCGCCTTCTTCGTCGGCGGCGAGGTCCCCGGCCTGGGCCCCGACGGCACTGTGGCCAACGCTGCCTGGGGAGAGGGGGAGTGGGTCGTCGCCGAGGCCGACGAGAGCGACGCCAGCTTCCTCGATTTGAAGCCGGAGATCGCCGTCGTCACCAACGTTGAGATGGACCACCACGCGCGCTGGGGGTCGCTGGCCGAGCTGCGCGCAGCCTTCGACCGCTTCGCGGCGAGCGCGGAACGGGTCGCCGAGCCCGACGCGGGCTCGCCCGGTCCGGCGGACCTGCCGCTCGCCGTGCCGGGGCGCCACAACCTGCTCAACGCCCGGGCCGCGCTCGCCGCGGTCGAGCTCGCCGGCCTCGACGTCGCCGCCGCGGCCGGCTCCCTGGCCGACTTCCCCGGCGTAGTCCGCCGGCTCGAGCGCAAGGGGGAGCGCGAGGGAGCGGTCGTCTACGACGACTATGCGCACCACCCGACCGAGGTGCGCGCCGCGCTCGAGGCGCTGCGGGAGATGAAGCCGACGCGCCTGGTCGCCGCCTTCCAGCCACATCTCTACTCGCGCACCAAGGCGCTCGCCGAGCAGTTCGGCGCCGCGCTCGCCCTGGCCGACGAGGTCGTCGCGCTCGACGTCTACGCGGCCCGCGAGGAGCCGCTGGGCGAGCTCGCCGGGGTGAGCGGCCTCGACGTCGCCCGCGCTGCCGCCGACCGGATGGGGGGGAGGCGCGTCGTCTGGGCGCCCGACCTGGAGAGCGCGCGCGCCGCGCTCGAAGCGCGCTTGGAGCCGGGAGCGGTGCTGGTCACGCTCGGCGCCGGCGACGTCTTCACGGTGGGCGAGGAGCTGCTCGAGCGGGGCACCGCGACCGCGGAGGGCGTGCGGTGAGCGACCCTCCCGCCTCGGTCGAGCGCGACTTCCCGCTGGCGCGGTTGACGACCGTGCGCACCGGCGGCGCGGCCGAGTGGTTCGCCCGACCGGGTGACGGGGAAACGCTGGAGCAGATCCTCGCCTGGGCCGGCGAGGAGGGCTTGCCGATCGGCGTGGTCGGCTCGGGCTCGAACCTACTGGTCGCCGACGAGGGCTTCCACGGCCTGGCGCTGAAGCTCGACGGCGAGCTGGCGACCGTCTCTCAGGGGGGCGAGCAGCTGCTCTGCGGCGGCGGCGCCAGGCTCCCCTCGGCGGCCGCCAAAGCGGCGGGGTGGGGGCTCTCCGGCCTCGAGTTCGGGGTCAACATCCCCGGCACGGTCGGCGGCGCGGTGAGGATGAACGCCAACGCCTACGGGGGCGAGCTCGCCCGCGTGCTCGAGTGGGTCGACGTCGTCACGCCGGCCGGCCGCGAGCGGCGTCCTCCCGAGCAGCTCGGCTTCGAGTACCGCCGCTCGAACCTGCGCCCCGAGGAGGTCGTCGCGTTCGCTTCGTTCTTGCTCGAGCCCGGCGAGCCCGAGGAGATCAAGGCGACGATGGCCGGGATGCGAGAGCGGCGCCACGAGGCGCAGCCCTCCGGGATCAAGACCTTCGGCTCGACCTTCAAGAACCCCGAGGACGAGCGCGCCGGGGGACGCACGGCGGGGCAGCTGCTCGAGGCGGCCGGTTGCCAAGGACTGCAGGTCGGCGGCGCCCGCTTCTCGCCCAAGCACGCGAACTTCGTCGAGAACGCGGCCGGGGCGACGACGGCCGAGGTGCTGGAGCTGATGGCGGCCGGCCGCCGCCGTGTGCATGAGCGCTTCGGCGTCGTGCTCGAGCCGGAGGTGCAGACGCTCGGCGAGGTGCGTTGGCCGGAGGGCTGGCAGCTGTGAGGCGCCGGCAGGCGGTCGGCATCGCTCTCGTCGTCGTCGCGGCTCTCGTCTACTGGCTCGGCGTCCGCGAGAAGGCCGTCGAACCGCAATTGCGGGCTGCGCAGGCGACGGCGACGATCGGCAGCGGCGTCGACGCGGTCGCGGTGGGGCCCGACGGCCAGATCCTCGCCTGGTACCCGCTCTCCGAAGAAGCGGCTCTGCCCAGCCTGCCGATCTCCGCGCCGCCCGAGAGCGGCGAGCTGGCCGGACCGGTCCTCGAGCAGGCGCGCGTCCTCGGCGCCGCGCCCGCGCCCTTGCGTCCCTCCATAGAGCGCAGCTACTACGGCGAAAGCGGGGTCGACGTCGAGCTGCGCTCGGGGATCGAACTGCGCTTCGGCGATGCCTCGCAAGCGGCGGTGAAGTGGAAGGCGGCCGCCGCCGTGCTCGCCGATCCGTCGATCGAAGCGCTGGATTATGTCGACCTGCACGCGCCGCGACGCCCAGCCGTAGGCGGCTCTGGGCATACGCTTCCGCCCGTCGAATGAACCCTCGACCACAGGGTTAGACTAGCCAAACCCTCAAGTAGCACTTCAGAGTTCGCCCTTGCACGATGTCTGCCGGGCGTTTGACAGACCCGCCGAAATGCCCTACGTTGAGCGCAATTTCCGCGGTAGCAGCAGAGGGTGGGACCCTCAAGCATTGCTGAAGCCTCGGACGGAACAAGGGCTCAACTCAAGATGGAATCCACTTACCTGGCCGTAATCAAGGTCGTCGGCGCCGGCGGCGGCGGTACCAATGCCGTCAGCCGCATGGTCGACGCCGGAATTCGCGGCGTCGAGTTCGTCGCCGTCAACACCGACGCGCAGGCTCTGCAGGCCTGCGACGCCGACATCAAGCTCTCGATCGGCCAGGAGCTGACCCGCGGCCTCGGCGCGGGCGGCAACCCCGAGGTTGGCGCGGGCGCCGCGGCCGAGAGCCGCGACGAGATCAAGGAGGCGCTGAAGGGCGCCGACATGGTCTTCGTCACCGCCGGAGAGGGCGGCGGCACCGGCACCGGCTCGGCGCCGATCATCGCCGAGATCGCCAAGGAGGAGATCGGCGCGCTGACCGTCGGCGCGGTCACCAAGCCGTTCGAGTTCGAGGGCAAACGACGAATGCAGCAGGCGCTCGAGGGGATCGAGAAGCTGCGCAACAACGTCGACACCCTGATCATCGTCCCCAACGAGAAGCTTTTGCAGGCCGTGGAGCGTCGGACCTCCGTCCTCGAGGCCTTCCGGCAGGCCGACGACATCCTCCGCCAGGGCGTGCAGGGGATCACCGACCTGATCACGATCCCCGGCCTGATCAACCTCGACTTCGCCGACGTGCGCACGATCATGCGCGACGCCGGCTCGGCGCTGATGGGCGTCGGCTCCGCTTCCGGCGAGTCGCGCGCGGTCGACGCCGCCAAGGCCGCCGTCACCTCGCCCTTGATCGAGGAGTCGATCAAGGGCGCCACCGGGATGCTGCTCAACATCACCGGCCCCGAGGACCTCGGCCTGTTCGAGGTCAACGAGGCCGCGCAGCTGGTCCAGGCGGAAGCCGACGACAACGCCAACATCATCTTCGGCTCGGTCGTCGACCAGTCGATGCGCGACGAGGTCCGCGTCACCGTGATCGCCACCGGCTTCGAGGGCTTCGAGCTGCTCGCCCGCTCGCCGCAGCGCGTCCGCCGCCGCTACGAGAGCAGGCCGCGGATCTCCGCCGAGGACACCGACATCCGCAAACTGCGGGTGAGCGACGACGACATCGACGTCCCCGGCTTCCTCAAGGAATAAATAGCCTGCGCGGCGTGAGAACGCCGTTGTACGAGCAGCATGTGGCCGCGGGCGCCAAGCTCGTCGATTTCGCCGGCTGGGAGATGCCTGTGCAGTACGAGGGAGTGCGGGAGGAGCACTCGGCGGTGCGGACCCATGCTGGGATGTTCGACGTCTCGCACATGGGCGAGGTCGAGGTGGAGGGGCCGGGGGCGCTCCCTTTCCTGCAGCGGGTGCTCTCCAACGATGTCGCCGCGATCGACATCGGCGGCGCGCAGTACTCCTGCCTCTGCGACGAGGAGGGGGGTGTGCTCGACGACCTCTTCGCCTACCGCCTCGGCGGCGACCGCTGGCTGCTCGTCACCAACTCGGCCAACCATGCCGCCGACCTCGACTGGTTCGGCCGCTGGAGTCGCGGATTCGACGTCGCCGTGCGCGATGTCGCCGATCGCTACGCGATGCTCGCCGTGCAGGGCCCGCATGCCCGCGCCATCGCCGGCGCGACCATGGACATCGACCTGCCGGCGCGGATGCGCGCCGCCGGCGTCCGTATCGGCGGCCGCCCGGCGCTCGCCTGCGGCACCGGCTACACCGGCGAGGACGGGGTCGAGCTGCTGATCGACCCCGAGGTCGCGCCGCCGATCTGGGCCGAGCTGCTCGACGCCGGCGTCGTCCCCTGCGGTCTCGCCGCCCGCGACACGCTGCGGCTCGAGGCCTGCTTCCACCTGCATGGCAACGATCTCTCCCCCGACCGCAACCCGATCGAAGCCGGCCTCGGCTGGTGCTGCGTCGAGGCAACCGGGTTCGTTGGCGCCGAGGCGGTGGCGCGGGCGCGCGCCGAGGGCACGGCGGAGCGCCTTGCGCCGTTCAGGATCGAGGGCGCCGGCATCCCCCGACAGGGCAATCCGGTGCTTGCCGAGGGAGACGAGGTCGGCGTCGTCACGAGCGGCAGCTTCTCGCCCTCGCTCGAGGTTGGCATCGGCCTGGCGTACGTGCGCAGCGACCTGGCCGAGCCGGGGACTGCGGTGGAGATCGACGTGCGGGGCAAGCGCCGCGCCGCCCGGGTAGCGTCCAAGCCGCTATACGAGAGTCCCTCATCCCGGAAGGAGAAATGACCTTGGCCGACGCCAGCTACCCAGACGAGCTGCTCTACCACGACCAGCACGACTGGGCCCGCCTGGAGGGGGACGAGCACGCCGTCCTGGGAATCACCTGGTACGCGCAGGACAGCCTCGGCGAGGTCGTCTTCTACGACCCGCCCGAGGTCGGCGCGGCGATCGACAAAGACTCCTCCTACGCGGAGGTCGAGTCGGTCAAGGCGGTTTCCGACGTGATCGCGCCGCTCTCCGGCGAGATCGTCGAGGTGAACGACGCGCTCGCGGACTCGCCGGAGAAGATCAACGAGGACCCCTACGGCGACGGTTGGCTGGTCAAGGTGAAGCTGACCGCCCCCAGCGAGGCCGGGTCGCTGCTCGATGCCGAGGAATACCGCAAGTTGCTGGAAAACGATTGATCCGCGGCCTCACCGGCCTCCCGTAGCCTGGAGTCTGCCGTAGGAACCGGCCGCACGCCTGGCGGCGGCGGACGCTTCGCGGTGCGGCGCGCGCCAGTCGCACACCCGGTTCATACGGCAGACTCTGCTGCGTGAGTCGCTACACCTCCGCCACGCCGGCCGACCGGGCCGAGATGCTCGCCGCGATCGGCGTCGAGTCGACCGCTGAGTTGTTCGAGCAGATCCCCGCCGAGCTGCGCCTCGACCGGCCCCTGGCGCTGCCGGAGGGGATGAGCGAGGCCGAGGTCTATGAACGGCTCGCCGAGCTGGCGGCGCGCAACGCCGACTGCGAGGAGCAGGTCTGCTTCCTCGGCGCGGGCATGTACGACCACTACGTGCCGGCGATCGTCGACGCGATCACGCAGCGCAGCGAGTTCCTCACCCCCTACACGCCCTACCAGCCGGAGATCTCGCAGGGCGGACTGCAGGCGATGTTCGAGTTCCAGACGATGATGTCGGAGCTGACCGGGCTGCCGGTCTCCAACGCCGGGCTCTACGAGGGCCCCTCGTCGGTGGCCTCGGCCGGCTACCTGGCGATCGGCGCGACCAAGGGGCGCCGCCGCTTCGTCGTCTCCCGGGGCTTGCATCCGCACAGCCGCGAGACGCTCGCTACCTACGCGGTGGGCTTTGGCGCCGAGGTGGTCGAGGTTGGGCTGGAGGACGGGCTGACCGATGCGGCGGTCCTGGCGGGGGCGGTCGACGACGAAACCGCCGCGGTCTTCCTGCAGAGCCCCAACTTCCTCGGTGCAATCGAGGACGTGGAGTCGCTCGGCGCGGCGGCCAGGGAGCACGGCGCACTGCTGGTCGTCGCCGTCGACCCGATGACGCTCGGGGTGCTGAAGCCGCCGGGCGAGCAGGGGGCCGACGTCGCCCTCGGCGAGGGCCAGCCGCTCGGCAACCGGCTCGACTTCGGCGGTCCCTCGTTCGGGTTCTTCTGCGGCACGGAGGAGCTGATGCGGCGGATGCCCGGGCGGATCGCCGGAGAAACCGACGACGTCGACGGCCGGCGCGGCTTCGTCCTGGCCCTGCAGACGCGCGAGCAGCACATCCGCCGCGAGAAGGCGACGCACAACATCTGCACCGCGCAGGCGCTCAACGCCCTGGCGGCGACGATCCATCTCGCCTGGCTGGGGCGCGAGGGCTTCCGCGAGCTGGGCGAGCTGCTGGTGCGGCGCACCGCCTACGCGCGCGAGCGGTTGGCCGCCGTCGAGGGGGTCGAGCTGTTGCACGAGGCGCCGGTCGCGCGCGAGCTCGCCCTGCGCCTCGACGCGCCCGTCGAGAGGGTGCTCGAGCGTTGCGCCGAGCGCGGCATCGCCGCCGGCTATCCGCTCGGCCGCGACTACCCCGAGTACGAGGACGGCCTGCTGGTGGCGATCACCGAGCGCAGGACCCGCGCCCAGATCGACGCCCTTGCCGACGCGCTCGGCGCGGCGGTCCAAGTCGAGCTTGGCGACTTGGTCGCAAATAGTGCGACCAAGTCGCCAGGGGAACCCTGATGGCCCTCGTCGAGACGCCGATGCAGCGCGAACGGGCGCAGACGATCTTCGAGAAGTCGAAGGAGGGACGGCGCGCCGCGGTCCTGCCCGACACGGAAGTGCCCGATGCTCCCCTCGATGAGCTGATCCCGGCGAAGCTCCTGCGGTTGGAGCCGCCGCGCCTGCCGGAGATCGCAGAGCCGGAGATCGTCCGCCACTACAACCGCCTCTCGCGCCGCAACTTCGACCTCGACTCCGGCTTCTACCCGCTCGGCTCGTGCACGATGAAGCACAACCCGCGGCTCAACGAGCGGGTCGCGGCGCTGCCCGGCCACGCCCGCCTGCACCCGGCGCAGGACCCGAAGCGGGCCCAGGGGGCGCTGGAGCTGATGTGGCTCCTGCAGGAGTCGTTGGCCGAGATCTGCGGCCTGCCGCACGTCAGCCTGCAGCCCTCGGCCGGCTCGCACGGCGAGCTCGCCGGCCTGCTGCTGACCCGCGCCTTCCACGCCGACCGCGGCGAAACGCGCCGCAAGGTGCTGGCGCCCGACACCTCGCACGGCACCAACCCGGCCTCGGTGACGATGGCCGGCTACGACATCGTGAAAGTGGCGACCGACGAGCGCGGCGGGGTCGAGATGGACGACCTGCGCGCCAAGGTCGACGACCAGGTCGCCTGCCTGATGCTGACCAACCCCAACACGCTCGGCCTCTTCGACGAGAACATCGCCGAGATCGCCGGGCTGATCCACGCTGCTGGGGGGACGCTCTACTACGACGGCGCCAACCTCAACGCGGTGATGGGCCACTCGCGCCCGGGCGACATGGGCTTCGACATCGTCCACGTCAACCTGCACAAGTCGTTCAGCCAGCCGCACGGGGGAGGGGGGCCCGGCGCGGGGCCGATCGCCGTCTCCGAGCGCATCGAGCCCTTCCTGCCGCGGCCCCAGGTGGTGCGGCGCGAGGACGGCAACGGCAGCGGCCCCGCCTACGACCTCGACCACGAGCGGCCCGGGTCGATCGGCCGCCTGCGCGGGTTCCAGGGCAACTTCGGCGTCTTCGTCCGCTCCTACGCGTACATCCTCAGCCTCGGCGCCGACGGCCTCACCGAGGCCTCGGAGACGGCGGTGCTGAACGCCAACTACCTCAAGGCGAGGCTGGCCGAGGGCCGCGCCGGCAAGTACGCGCCGGTCGCCTTCGACCGCCACTGCATGCACGAGTTCGTCCTCTCCGGCAAGCCGATGAAGCGCGAGCTGGGCGTCGCCACCCTCGACCTGGCGAAGCGCCTACTCGACTTCGGCTTCCACCCGCCGACCGTCTACTTCCCCCTCCTCGTCGACGAGGCGCTGATGGTCGAGCCGACCGAGACCGAGACCAAGGAGTCCCTCGACGCCTTCGCCGAGGCGATCGAGGCGATCCTCGCCGAGGCCGAGGCCGACCCCGAGAAGGCCAAGCAGGCCCCCTACACGACCCCGGTCCGCCGCCTCGACGAGGTCAAGGCCACCCGCCACCCCGTCGTCCGCCAGCCGCTCTAGCGGCACTCTCCGCGGGCTTACAGCTCGGGCAGCTCCTGCTCGAGCTCCAGGACTGGGGCGAAGAGGTCGCCGTGTTCGGTGATGCGGTTGAGGACGTCGCTTGCTTCGAAGACGAGCGAGGAGCCATCGCCGGCCTTGGCGACCCGCTCGACCTCGTCCCAGGTGACCGGGGTGGAAACCGTGGGGCGCTCGCGGGCGCGCAGGGAGTAGACGGCGATCGTCGTCTTGCGCTGGTGGTTCTGCGACCAGTCGACGAAGACCTTGCCCTTTCGTTCGACCTTTTTCATCTTCGAGACGACCTTGTCGGGGGTCTCCTTCTCGAGCAGCTGGGCGATCGCTTTGGCGAACGGTTTGGTCACCTCGTAGGAGGCTTTGCCGTTGAGGGGCACGTAGACCTGGAGGCCCTTCGAGCCGGAGGTCTTGGCGAAGCACTCGAGGCCGAAGTGGTCGAAGAACTCGCGCAGGCGCAGGCCGACCCGGCAGCAATCGACTATGTCGGCGGGCGGGCCGGGATCGAGGTCGAAGGCGAGCACCGTCGGCCGTTTCGGCGCCCGCGAGAGCGAGAGCGATGGGTGCAGCTCGATCGCCGCCAGCTGCGCCATCCAGACCAGCGTCGGCAGGCTGTCGCAGACGCAGAAGTCGATCTTGCCCGCGTGCGGACCGGCTTCGACCCGCGCCGTCTTCACCCATTTCGGCCGGTGCTTGGGGCAGCGCTTCTCGAAGAACGCCGCGTCGAGGTCGTCGACCCCTTCCGGAAAGCGCCGCAGGGTGACAGCGCGGCCGCTGAGGTGGGGGACGATCGCCGGCGCCACCTTGGCGTAGTAGTCGACCACCTCTCCCTTGGTGAACCCCGCCTCGGGGTAGAGCACCTTGTCGAGATTGGTGAGCTTCAGCTCACGGCCGTCGACCTCGACCTGGCGACTGCCGGCCACGCGTTACTTCGAGGCTTTGGCTTTTTTACGGCCGGAGGAGCTTTTCTTCGGCGCGGCCTTGGCTTTCTTCGCCTTCGGTTTGGCCGCCTTCGCCTTGGCTTTGCCCTGGTCGCCGCCCTTGACGGCGGCGATGCTTTCCTCCAGGGCTGCCATCAGGTCGGGTGCCTTGGTCGGCTGCGGCTCCTCCACCTCGGGCGCCTCGAGCACGTCCTTGCCTTCCGCCTTGCGTTCGATCAGGCCGAGCAGCTGCTCGCGGTGCTCGTCGCGGTAGGCGCCGGGGTCGAACTCGGTGGTCAGCGACTCGATCAGCTGCTCCGCCATCTCGACCTCTTTCTTGGCCACCTTCTGCTTGCCCTCGGGAAGCACGTCCGTGAGGTCGTCCGGCGCGACGACCTCGTCGGCGAAGCGCATCGTCGTCAGGGTGAGCACGCCGTCGCCGGGGCGCAGGGCCGCCAGGTGCTCCTTGTTGCGGAAGACGAAGCGGGCGATCGCCACCTTGCCCGACTCCTGCATCGCCTGGGCGAGCAGCGAGTACGCCTTCTCGGCGCCCTCCGCAGGCCCGAGGTAGTAGGGGCTGTCGAAGTAGATCGGGTCGATCTGGTCGAGGTCGACGAAGTCCTGCACCTCGATCGCCCGCGTCTTCTCGGGCGCCATCGCCTCCAGCTCGTCCTTGCTGATCGGCACGTAGCGGTCGGGCGTGATCTCGAAGGCCTTGACGATCTCGCCGTAGGGAACCTCCTCGTCGGTGCCGTCGGCGAAGCGCCGGTGTTTGATCCGGGCGCCGTCGGACTCGCGGATCTCGCGCAGGGAGATGCCGCGGCGCGCGACTGCGCTGTAGAGCTTGACGGGCACGTTGAGTAGCCCGAAGCTGATCGTTCCGCTCCAGATCGCTCTCGGCATCAGGGAATCACCTACCCGGATTCTCGCAGCCGCGCACCGCTCGCCGCCACAGCCGCCGGCCCGCGGGAGGCTTCTTGCGCGCCCCTACACTGAGCCGGTGTCACGCCAACAGCTGCTGACGCTGGTTGCGACGATCCTCGGCTCGACGATCGTCTTCCTCGACGGCACGGTGGTCAACGTGGCGCTGCCGCCGATCGCGGACGACCTCGACGCCGGCCTGGCCGGCCAGCAGTGGGTGGTCGAGGCCTACATGCTCACCATGGTGGCGCTGCTCCTGGTCGGCGGCTCGCTCGGCGACCAGTTCGGCCGGCGGCGGATCTTCGTCATCGGCCTCGTCGCCTTCGGTGCCACCTCGATCCTCTGTGCGGTTGCGCCCTCGGTCGAGGTGCTGGTCGGCGCCCGGGCGCTGCAGGGGATTGCCGGGGCCCTGCTCGTGCCGGGCTCGCTTGCGATCGTCGCCGCGACCTTCGAGGGTGCTGCGCGCGGCAGGGCGGTGGGGATCTGGACCGCCTGGACCGGGATCGCCACCGTCATCGGCCCGGCCGGCGGCGGCGCCCTGATCGAGGCGCTCTCCTGGCGGGCGATCTTCTGGATCAACATCCCGCTGATCGCGGCCACCGCCGCGCTGACGATGCACTCGGTGCGCGAGAGTCGCGACCCGGAGGCCTTCCGCGGCATCGACTGGCTCGGGATCGTGCTCTCGGCGGCGGGGTTGGCGGGCCCCGTCTTCGCCCTGATCGAACAGCCGGCGCACGGCTGGGGGGACCCGCTGGTCTGGGCCCCGATGCTGGCCGGCCTCGCCTGCTTCGCGCTCTTCGTCCTGCGCGAGGCTTGCGCCCGCCACCCGATGCTCGACCTCGCCCTGTTCAGGATCCGCAACTTCTGGGTCGCCAACCTGACCACGCTGACCGCCTATGCGGGCCTGATCGGCGGCCTCTTCTTCGTCGGCCTCTTCCTCCAGCAGGTCGCCGGCTACTCGCCGTTGGAGGCGGGGCTGGCGACGACCCCGATATCGCTGATCCTCTTCGTGCTCTCGCCGCGCTTCGGCCGGATCGCCTCCGGGGTCGGCCCGCGGCTGCCGATGAGCGGGGGCCCGATCGTCGGTGGGATCGGGCTGATCCTGTTGCTGCGGGTCGGCTCCGATCCCAGCTACGTCGCCGACGTGCTGCCGGCGATCCTCGTCTTCGGCCTCGGCCTCTCGGCGACCGTCGCGCCGCTGACCGCGACCGTGCTCGACTCCGTCGAGGAGCGTCACGTCGGCATTGCCTCCGGGGTCAACAACGGCATCTCGCGGGTCGCCGGGCTGCTGGCGATCGCCGTCCTCGGCGCCGTGATCTCGGCCAAGTTCGGCGCCGACGTCGGCGGCGAGGCCGGCGCCAACCCGCTGACCGCAGCCGAGCCCGACGCCTCGACCGCAGCCTTCCACCTCGGCATCCTCATCGCCGGCCTACTGATGATCGCCGGCGGCATCGTCGCCGGCCTCGGGATCGAGAACCCCACTCGCCGCTCTCAAGCGATCCCGGCCGGCGGCGCCGCCGCAGCCGGCGAGTGCGGTCACGAGGCCCAACCCGCCTGAGCGCCCTGAACTAGGCTGCCCGTCGTGCCCGCCCCCGTCATCTTCTCCGGCATCCAGCCGACCGGCCGCAAGCACCTCGGCAACTACATCGGCGCGATCCGCCAGTACGTCGAGGGCCAGGAGCGGGGCGAGCCGGCGATCTTCTGCATCGTCGACCTGCACGCGATCTCGGTCGCCTACGACCCAGCCGAGCTGCGCGAACGGCTCTACGACACGACGGCGATTCTGTTCGCCGCCGGGCTGGACCCCGAGCGTTGCATCCTCTTCCGCCAGTCCGACGTACGCGAGCACACCGAGCTGACCTGGCTGCTCTCCGCCGTCACCGCCCACGGCGATCTCAACCGCATGCACCAGTTCAAGGACAAGTCGGCGCGTCAGCGTGAGCTGGTCCCGGCGGCGCTGTTCTTCTACCCGGTGCTGATGGCGGCGGACGTGCTCGCCTACCGGGCGACGGAGGTGCCGGTCGGCGACGACCAGCGCCAGCACGTCGAGCTGATGCGCGAGATCGCCCGCCGCTTCAACGAGCGCTTCGGCGAGGCGCTCGTCGTGCCCGAGTACCGCATTCCCGAGGTCGGCGCGCGGGTGATGGACCTGCAGGAGCCGGAGCGGAAGATGTCGACGACCGGGGCGACCGAGGCCGGCACGCTCTACGTCCTCGACGAGCCCGACGCGATCCGCAAGAAGCTGGGCAGCGCCGTCACCGACTCGGGCCGCGAGATCGTCCGCCGTGAGGACAAGCCCGGCGTGACCAACCTGATCGACGTCCTCGCCGTGGCGCGGGGCGTCGGCCCGGAGGAGATCGAGCGCGAGTTCGACGGCGCCGGCTACGGCGACTTCAAGGCGGCCGTCGCCGAGGGCGTGGCCGAGATGCTGGCCCCGGTGCGCGAGCGCTACGCCGAGCTGCGGCCCGACGAGGCGGCGCTGGAGGAGGCGCTTGCCGCCGGTGCCGAGAAGGCGCGGGCGATCGCCGCGCCGACGCTCGCCGAGGTGCGCGACCGCATGGGCATCGGCTCGCCGCGTTAACTTGGGGTCGATGCCGGTCGCGGACCTCGACCTCGAGCTCGACGTATTCGCCGGGCCATTCGACCTGCTGATCGCGGTCCTCCTGCGCGAGGAGGTCGATCTACTCGAGGTCGAGCTGGCCGAGGTGGTGGTCGCTTACGTCGAGCACCTCGAGCGCGAGGGAGAGCTGGAGCTGGAGGTGGCGACCGAGTTCCTCGTCCTGATCGCCGCCCTGATCGAGCTCAAGTCGCGCCTGCTGCTGCCCGGGGCCGACGCCGAGATGGAGGAGATGGGCCCGGAGGAGGCGGTCGAGGAGCTGATCGCCAGGCTGCTCGAGTACCGCCGCTACAGCGCCGCGGCCACCGCGTTGAGCGAGCGCTTCGAGGCTGCCCGCGGTTACCTCTACCGCTCGGCGCCGCTGCCGTCGAGCCTGCGCCGCGTCGCGGTCGAGGCGGCGACCGCGGTCTACGACCCGGAGCGGCTCGGCGCCGCCCTTGGCGACCTGCTCGTCGTGCCGCCGCCGGTCGACCTCACCCACATCCGCCCGACCGTCTCGCTCGAGCGGCGGCTGCGCGCCCTGCGCGACGCTCTCGCCGGCCACGCCAGCATCGACTTCGACGAGCAGTTCGGCGGCGAGGACCGGCTGACCCAAGCGGTCACCCTGTTCGCCCTGCTCGAGCTGTACCGCAAGGGCGAGGTGACCTGGAAGCAGAGCGAGCCGCTCGGCCCGATCGAGATCCGCCGCCAGGAGGCCGGCTCCGCGTGAGCGACCTCAGCCGCACGATCGAGGCGCTGCTCTTCCTCTCGCCCCAACCCGTTTCCCTGCCCGATTTGGTTGAGGCGACCGAGGCGACCGAGGGTCAGGTGGCCGAGGCGATCGACCTGCTGCGCGAGGACCTCGCCGAGGGCCGCCGCGGCGTCGTCCTGCGCGAGGTCTCCGGCGGCTTCGCCCTTGCCGGCGACCCGGCCAGTGAGGAGGCTGCGCGGCACCTGTTGGCCAAGCCGCGCACGCCGCCGCTGACCCAGGCGCAGGCGGAGACGCTGGCGATCGTCGCCTACCTGCAGCCGGTCTCGCGGCCCGAGGTGGCGCGGATCCGCGGCGTCTCGGGCGAGTCGGCGGTGCAGACGTTGGCCGAGCGGGGCCTGATCGAGGAGTCCGGGCGCTCCCAGTTCGGCGCGGCGCTGTTCAAGACGACCGAGCTGTTCGAACGGCTCTTCGGGCTGTCCGAGCTCGAGCAGTTGCCCGATCCGTCGCAGTTCGATCCGACGCCGGAGGACGAGCGGGAGCTGCGCGAGCGGCTGCTCAAGGCCGGGGAACAGCGGAGCGAGCCTTGTGGTGGGGGAGGGGTCGGGGGAGGTCCCGCCGCAGCGAACAGCGG